>CAYNIT010000001.1:0-61699 GCA_964397205.1 uncultured Phaeodactylibacter sp.
AAATAGGAATTGAAAATATCCAGCCCCTTCTCCGGATTGCGGAAGGTACCCGGGCCGTCCACGATTTCCCGGAAGACGGTGACAAAGTAAGCGTTGCAGGAATGCTGTATAGCCGACTCTACATTGCGGGAGGTAGGGTGGCTGTGGCAACCGGTTAGCCGCATGCCATTCAAGTAGTAGGCGCCCCGGCAGGTAATGCTGCGATTGGGCTGCAGCTCGCCCGTTTGCAAGCCGATCAGCGCAACGATAGGCTTGAACAAAGACCCCGGCGGATACTGCGCCATAATGGAGCGGTCGAACAGCGGTTTGGTTTCATCCATAGAGAGCTTGCCGTAGGGGTTGCCCCGCTTGCGGTTGATGGCCAGCAGATTGGGATCGTAAGCAGGGGAGCTGACCATGGCCAGGACTTCGCCGCTGCTGGGCTCGATGGCTACGATGCTGCCCATTTTGTTCTGCATGAGCTGCTCGCCGTACTGCTGTAGCTCCAGATCCAGGGTTGCAATCATGTCTTGTCCGGTAATCGGCAGTTCATCCAGATCGCCACCTTTGTAAGGGCCTACCTCCCGGCCAAGGTTGTCCTTCAGGACTACGCTTGTGCCTTTCTTACCGCGCAGCATATCTTCATAAGCCAGTTCTAGTCCGCTTTTACCGATGTAATCTCTGGGGGCATAGGTGCCATCGCCCCGCGCTATATCCCGCTTGTCAACTTCCCGTATGTAGCCCAGGGCGTGGGGAGCGTTGGAGTGGGGGTAACCGCGAGCGTGGCGCAACCGTTTAGAAAAACCGGAAAATTCGTAGAGCCGCTCCTCCAGCGCTGCGAAATCTTTAGCAGAAATATTGGTCATGAAAGGGAATGGGACGGAAGTAGAGTAGCGCGGGTCCGACCAGTCTTTGTCCATAGCTTCTTCAAAGTAGTCCCGGTCGATACCCAGCAGTTCGCAGAAAGCGGCGGTGTCCATGTCTTCCGACACCTGATTCGCTGTAACCATGAGGTCGTACATTGGCACGTTGTACACCAGCAGGCTGTCATTTCGGTCGTAGATCGTGCCCCGGGCAGGATAGATGGTGTACTCATCCATCGCTGTAGCATTGGCTTTTCGGCTGTATTCCGGGTCGATAACCTGCAGGTAAAAAGCCTTGCCGGCCAAAACAACCGCTGCAATCACCATGATGATGCGGATGGTATACTGCCGTTTGCTGAAGGAATCCGTCACGGGCTTTGAATATTAGAATGGAACAATCAAATGATACAACACCGCTATCAGTCGGTCGGATTAAACAAGAACATAATGATGATAACAAAAATCATAGAAAAGAGGAAACTATACAGCGTTTTTACTAGTATCGACCCAATGAAAACCGGTGAAAAGGCATCAATGCTAAAGTAAGCAAACAAGTGAACACCCATCATAATACTGGCGTACCGCAGGAACCACTGCAACCCAAACCGCTCTTTAGTCGGGCTGTAGTTGACGTTGTAACCATCCCGTGGCTCAATGCGGTTGAGTACAAAAGAGCGGGTGTAGCCTGTGATAACGCTAGCGGCCGTGTGCAGCCCGATGGTGCCGTAAAATAAGTCTACGCCCAGTCCCAGGGCAAAAGCAGACAGCAGGACCAGGCTGCGGGGCGTTCGCAGGGGAAGCAGCAGGATAAACAACGGATACAAAAGAATATTGACATAAATGTAGCCCACCCATCCCTCGGAGATGCGCTTCAGCAGCAAACCCTGCAGCAGCAGGAGCAAAAAGAACCGAAGAATGTTGGTAAGGGTGGCGTTACTCATTCGTTTGCTCGTCTAGTTTTTCGTGTTCCTCCTTCATTCGGTTATTGATGACGTAAACGTAGCGCAGCTTGCTGAGGTCATTGTTCAGCTTGACGTCAATGGTATAGAAATTGGTGCCGGGGGTAATAGTGACTTCTTCAGCAACTCCAATGATGATACCGGGAGGAAACAACTGAGAGTAGCCACTGGTGTACACGGTGTCTCCCGCCTCGACCTTTGCGTGCTTGGGCACAGCGCCCAGCTGCATGTACTGTGGCCGGCTGCCTCCCCAGGTCAAGGTGCCAAAATACCCCTGATTGCCAATCGAAGCTTTAATCCGGGTCTCCCGGTGCAGCAGGGACATTACGCTGCTGTAATGTTCGGAAACAGCCCGTACCACGCCCACGATACCGTCCTCGCTGATGACGCCCATCGGAGGGGCTACGCTGTGCCTGCGCCCCCGGTTCAGGCGCAGGTAGTTAGAGTTGTTGGTCACCGAATTGCTGACCACATTGGCTGGGATGTAGGTATAGAGCGGCTCCATGTCCTTGTTGCGGGCGGTATCCTGATTGATGGCATTGGAGAACTGGGCGCTTTCCAGTTGTTGTTTCAGCCGCTGATTTTCGCCCTGCAGCTTGAAGACTTCTTCCCGCAGCCCTATGTAGTCGCCTATCCGGTCTATGCGGTGCTCTACCGCTGCGGTAGCCAGTATCCAGGAATGATTCAATATTTCGTGCTGACGGTGGTTGAATTGCACGACCAACAGCAGGGCTAGCCCTTCCAGCAGCAGGAACAGGATAAAATTGCCGTAAGCTGCAAATAATTGAATCAGGCCCCTCATGGCCAAAGTGGTTTAAATCCTTATGTAGGACAGTGTTTTTTAAACGCTCTTCCGGTCGATCAGGAAAGAAAAGCGATCTGTGTTTTTCAGTGCGATGCCGGTCCCGCGCACTACCGCCCGCAGCGGGTCCTCTGCGATATGCACTTTGAGTTTGGTCCGTTGGGCGATGCGCCTGTCCAAGCCGCGCAACAGGGCGCCTCCCCCCGTCAGGTAAATGCCGGTGCGGTAGATGTCGGAGGCCAGCTCCGGGGGAGTGGTTTCCAGGGCTTTAAGGATGGCATCCTCTACTTTGGATATGGATTTGTCCAGGGAGTGAGCAATCTCGCTGTAGGAAATTTTAATCTGCTTAGGGATGCCCGTCATCAGGTCCCGGCCGTTGACGGCGTAGTCCTCCGGCGGGTTTTCCAGTTCACTCAAGGCAGAGCCGACGTGTATTTTTATCTGCTCAGCGGTGCGTTCTCCGATCAGGATATTGTGCTGCCGCTTCATGTAGCTGATGATATCGCTCGTGAATTCATCCCCGGCGGTGCGGATGGACTGGTTACAGACGATGCCCGACAGCGCGATGACGGCGATTTCGGTAGTGCCGCCCCCGATATCGATGATCATATTGCCCACCGGTTCTTCTACATCCAGGCCGATGCCTAAAGCAGCAGCCATCGGCTCGTGGATGAGGTAGGTCTCTTTGGAGTCGACATGGTCGGCGGAATCAAAAACCGCCCGCTTTTCTACCTCCGTAATACCGGAAGGAATGCAGATGACCATTTTCATATGCGAAAAGAACCGCCGTTTACGGCCGATGATGTTAATCATGCCCTCGATCATGCTCTCAGCGGCCTGAAAGTCGGCAATCACGCCATCTTTAAGCGGGCGAACCGTTTTGATGTCTTCGTGGGTCTTCTCGTGCATCTGCATGGCCTTGTTGCCTACAGCTATGGTCTCTCCAGTGCGGCGGCTTACAGCGACGATAGAAGGCTCGTCCACTACAATTTGGCCGTCCTGAATGATAAGCGTATTAGCAGTGCCAAGATCAATGGCGAGTTCTTGGGTAAAAAAGCTGAACAGTTTCATTAAATCTTTTATCCGATTTAAATAGGTATCGCAAGACTACTTTAAGGCGCCGGGGGTAAGCAGCGCTTTGAGCAGGGCGTTTGAATGTGTTTGAGGCAGCGGCATGCTCTTATGAACCCAAAGCGGGCAAAAATCTTGTTCCGCAGCATTATTTTAAAACGCAAAACAACGCATTTTTTACGGGAATAGGAAGCATTTGCACCAAATAGTACGGGGCAGGTTTTTTGAATGCGCTCCCTTCTTCAAGCCTTGCAGGGCGGGGCTCAGGGGCCCACTACTACTTCCCACATTTTTTCCCGCTTCAGGTACTGCTGCGCTAGGCTGCGGATTTCTTCCGCCGAAATGTGCCGCACGCTCTCCGCGAGCTGCTCCAGATAGTCCATAGGTAGCCCCTCTAGGACCTGTGTGCGCACCACTTCCGAGATGTTGAAAGGGCCGTCCAGCATCGTTAAAAAGCTACCCAGTAGATAGTTGCGCACCATGCTGAGCTCTTCTTCGCCCACCAGCTCTTCCTGAAGCCGCTCCATTTCTGCGTAGATTTGGCGCAGGCTGTCCGCTACGAATTCTTTACTGACCTCAGTGCCGAGCAGGAAGCTGCCGCCGTGCAGCATGGCATCCACCGAGCTGTAAATGTTGTAAGTGTAGCCTTTGTCCTCTCGCACGTTGGCCATGAGACGGGAGCCGAAATAGCCCCCGAGAATAGTGTTGAGCACGTACATCCCCATGTAGTCGGGGTGGTGCCGGTTGAACAGCGAGCAGCCAATGCGGATGGCAGATTGCACAGTATCGGGCCGGTGGAAAAACAACGATTGCGGGGGCTGCTGCTCAAACGGGCAATCCGCCTGCGCTGCTTCCCCCTCGGGCATCGCCTCTGAAAAAGCTTCGTTGACTTGATCCAGCAGCTCCTGACTGATGCGCCCGCTCAGGAAGATGGCGCAGTTCTGGCTGTTGTACAACCGCCGGTGGTGATCCTGCAAGTCCCCGCGTTTCAGCGCAGCGTAGGTGGCAGGCTCGCTGTTGTAGCCGTAGGGGTGGCTTTCGCCAAACAGGCGGGCGGTAAGCTCCCGGTAGGCCAGCACGTCATTTTTAGTCAAGTCTACCGACAGCCGCCTCTGATTGCGTTTGATGAAAGCCTGAAGCTCCGACTCAGGGAAGGCAGGTGCCTGAAGCAGGCTCTTCAGCAGAGGGAGCGCCTCGCGGAAGTGTTTGTTCATGCTGTACAGGATGAAGTGGGAGGTGTCGAGCTGGAATGGGATGCTCAGGCTGCAGCCGTAGAAATCCAAGGCCTCTGCTACTTCGGAAGCGCTGTACCGGTCGCTGCCCTCTCGGATTTGCCGAGCAGTAGCCCGGGCAGCCAGGCGCTTGCGCTCGTAGGGGCGGCCCGCAAAGAATGCCACTTCCAGCTTTACCACTTCCTGCGTGCCCAAGTCCAGCGCATAGACCGGCAAACCGTTGTCCAGCTGGTAGTGCACTACTTCCGGCAGTTGAAAAGATTGTATATCTTGAATTATCGGCGGCTTTGTTCGGTCTGGCATGGAGGTTTTCTTACTTTTGACGGGCAAACAGATTTATCAACAGCCTGTTGAATACTATTGCTGCGAAAATGGGCAAAATAATCTATTTTTGCGCAATTACACTAACTGATAAACCCTTCCGGACCAACTATGAAGTTTAGCGTTTCTTCCTCAGAGCTGCTCAAGCGCCTGCAAATGGCAGGGGGGGCCATCGGCTCCAACCCGGTGCTGCCCATTCTCGAAGATTTCCTGTTCACCCTCTCCAACAACCGGCTGCGCATCGCTGCTACTGACCTGGAAACGTCCATTTCTACCGAAATAGAAGTGATGGCGGATGCCGACGGCACCGTTGCCGTGCCAGCCAAAATTCTGCTAGATACCCTCAAGGCACTGCCGCAGCAGCCCATCACCTTCGACATCAACGAGGAGAATTTCGGCATCGAAATTACCTCCGCTTATGGAAAGTATAAACTGGCCGGCGAGGATGGCCAGGATTTTCCCAACCTGCCGGAGCCAGAATCGGTGGATACCCTGAAAATTCCGGGAGCTTCCCTGGGCCACGGCATCAGCAAGACCATCTTTGCGGCCAGCAATGATGAGCTGCGGCCAGCTATGACCGGGGTATACTTCCAGGTGGATTTCAACAAGCTCATCCTCGTGGCTACGGATGCGCACAAATTGGTCAAATACACCTTCAATGAGGTGGGCAGCGAGGTCTCTACCTCCTTCATCGTGCCCAAAAAAGCCCTGAACTTGCTCAAAGGCGCGTTGCCAGAGAACGAGGACGTGACGCTTTCCTTCAACAGCGCCAACGCTTTTTTCTCCTTCGGCGATACAGAACTCGTCTGCCGCCTAATCGATGCCCGCTACCCGGACTACAACGCCGTGATTCCGGTGGACAACCCCAACACCCTTTCTCTCAATCGGGAAGATTTTCAGAACTCCCTCAAGCGGATTGCCATCTACGCCAATAAAACAACCAACCAGGTTATCCTGAACATCACAGAAGATAGCCTCACCGTTTCCGCTCAAGACCTCGACTTCTCCAATGAGGCCACTGAGCAATTGGCTTGTACCTACGAGGGCGATGACTTGACCATTGGGTTTAACGCCAAGTTTTTAGTAGAAATGCTGGGCGTACTCGAAGCTGATGAGGTCAAAATGGAATTGTCGACCCCTACCCGGGCTGGCATCCTTCTGCCCTCTGAGCCTATGGAAGGGGAAGAAATCCTTATGCTGGTCATGCCCGTCATGCTCAGCAGCTAATTGTTTCCTATGAAATACCGTATCGCAACCGCTGTCCTGATCATCTCGCTGCTCAGCTGCCAGAGCGAGGGCGGAAAAACGCCCCGCAAAGGGCCCGAGGAAGTGCTGCGGGAGTATCAGGGCCTGGTGGATAAAAATAAGCTGCAAAAGGCCAAAGCCCTGAGCACAGAAGCTGGAAAAGCTTGGCTGGACGAGCTGGCAGAAATCATCGCGAGCGAGCAGCCGGACAGCACCTTGTTCCAAACCGAATTTTTGTCAATGGATTGCCGGGGCGAGGGCGATACGCTGATCTGCCACTGCCTGCTGGAGGATCAGTACGAGCGCTACTCTTCCGACTACATTCTGGTAAAAAAGGAAGGGCAATGGCTGGTGGATGCTCCGAAGGACGAAGTTCAAATCGATGACGATGTGCTGGAGGATGTGCCCGACAGCCTAATCGAGGAAATGCTGGAAGAAGAACTGATACAGTAAACATGAGCAAGTCAGCGGAGGGGGCCAATTCGGATGCAAAGGTCGGCTTGTTCTTTGGCTCTTTCAATCCCGTACACGTCGGCCACATGATCATCGCCAATTTTATGGCTACCCAAAGCGAACTGCGGGAAGTCTGGCTTGTCGTTTCCCCTCAAAATCCCCTCAAGCCTAAGAAAACGCTGGCCCGCGACTACGACCGCCTGCATCTCGTTCAGCTGGCTATTGGAGACAACCCCCGCCTGCGGGCATCCGATGTCGAGTTTGGCCTTCCCCAACCTTCCTACACCATCGATACGCTCTCCTACTTGAAAGAAAAATATCCGGCAAAGCAATTTTGCCTCATCATGGGGGGCGACAACCTCGCCACGCTGCCCAAATGGAAAAACTACGAGCTGCTCCTGCGGGATCACCCCATTTACGTGTATCAGCGCCCCCGCTACGACCTCGGGGAGCTGCAGCGCCATCCCAATGTGGCCATATTGGATGCCCCGCTGCTGCAGATTTCTGCCAGCTACATCCGCAACTGCCTGAAACAGGGGCAATCGGTGCAGTACCTGGTGCCCGATGCCGTTTTCAACTATTTAGAACAGACCCCCCTGTACCGATGAGGGTTAGTCATTCGACAACATCCATTTGCCCAGCTCTTTCAGAGTGATCTTCTTACCGTAGAGGAGGATGCCTACCCGGTAAATACGCCCCGACAGCCAGACGAAGAAAATAGAAGTCGCTCCAACTAAAACCACCGATAGGACTACCTCCCATACCGGGGGCGAAAACGCCAGACGAGCCGGCATGACAATGGGCGCGAAGAGCGGAAATATGGAGGACCAGACCGCCAGGCTGGAGTTCGGCGCTTCGATGGCTACGATCATGATGTAAAAGGCGATGATCACCGGAATGGTGATGGGAATGGTCAAGGATTGGCCCTCGCCGAGATCGTCCCCCATTGCAGAACCTACAGCAGCGAACAAGGAAGAGTACAGGAAATACCCGCCCAAGAAGTAAAATACAAAGAGCGGCAGGATCAGCCACCAGTTCTGGTTTTTGAACTCTTCCAGCGCCATGGCGACCATGGCTTGGGTGTCTTCAGGATTCATGTTATTGGCAGTCTGCTGCTGCTGCGCCATTTCCATCTGCGTGTTGGAGTCAATGCCGAAGACCAGCGTAGACGCGAGCACGATGATGGGGATGAGAATAGCCCAGATGGCGACCTGTGTAAGGCCCACCGCTCCTACTCCCACGATCTTGCCCAGCATGAGCTGGAAAGGCCGAACGGAGGAAATCATGACTTCCACGATCCGGTTGGTCTTCTCCTCCATCACCGAGCGCATGACCATCATGCCGTAAATGAAGACGACGATATACATGATGATGCCCATAATACCGCCAATACCGGCAGCTATGGCACCGGTGAGCTTGGTGGCATCTTCGCTCTGATCGTCTATTGGCTCCGGTTCCACGTCTACCTGGGTATCTAGGGCCTGTAGTTGCTGAGGGTCCAGTTTGAGCTCTTCAATTTTATAATTCCGCAGCCGCTCGCTGATGCGGGAGCGGATGAGCGACTCGATGTCCAGCGTCGGTTGTTTTTCGGAATAGTAGAATACAGTATGCTCCTGGGAAAGGATATCCTCCACAGCGGGTATCAAGAGGATGCCGTCGTATTCCGTCTCGTCAAAACGCTGGCGCAGGTGATCTAGCTCCGTATCGACGAATTTGAAATACAGGTTGTCTTCATCCTTGATGGTGTTGTTCAGGATGTTGCCCTCATCTATGATGGCGATGCGTTTGGAGTCATCGCTTTCGTACTGGAAAATAAGGCCTACGACTACAAAGAACACGGCGAAGCCGAGGGGGGTCAGAAGCGTAGCCAAAATGAAGGAACGGCGGGTGACCCGGGTGAGGTATTCGCGTTTGATGATGAGCCAAAGTTTATCCATGATGTGGCTTGGTTTTGCGTTGGACAATGAAAAAGTGTGCCGGCTGCTGCCTCAGGATTCAATTACTGACCTGCCGGATGAAGATTTCGTTGAGGGTGGGGAGAATTTCCTTGAAGGAAGTAATGTGCATACCCTGGTCGAGCATAGCCCGCAGGAAATCGTTCGAACGGCTTTCGTCTTCTACTTGAACCGTCACCTCTCCAGGGGTTTGCCTGACGATACTGACTTGTTGCAGCAGGTCAGCTGGCAGCTCCCCCTGGTACGCAATTCGGAATAGGTTGTCCTTGAACTGGTTCTTGATCCGGTCCACTTCCCCTTCCAGCACATTTTTGCCCTGGTTGATGAGGACGATGTGTTCGCAGATTTCCTCCACCTGCTCCATGCGGTGGGTGGAGAATATAATACTGATGCCCTTATCCCGCAGCTCGTGGATTTCGGCTTTGATCAGGTTGGTATTGACCGGGTCTAGGCCGGAGAAGGGCTCATCCAGGATAAGCAGTTTGGGTTCGTGTACTACGGTGGCGATGAACTGGATTTTCTGCTGCATGCCTTTCGAAAGTTCTTCCACCTTTTTGCCCCACCAATCTTCAATGCTGAATTTCTCAAACCAGTAGCCGATCTTGTCGGATGCCTCGGAGGCAGTCAGCCCCTTGAGCCGTGCGAGGTAGGTGAGGTGGTCGCCAACTTTCATTTTGCGGTAGAGCCCCCGCTCTTCCGGCATGTAGCCGATTTGTTCGGGATGGCGGCTGTGGAGTTTTTCTCCGTCCAGGTAGACGGTGCCCTCATCCGCTCTGGTTATCGTAGTGATGATCCGGATCAAGGAGGTCTTGCCAGCGCCATTGGGCCCCAGCAGCCCGAATATGCTGCCTCTAGGTACACTGAAGCTTACATCATCTACTGCTACTTGCTTCTCGTAGGCTTTTACGATATTTTGGAGGTCGAGTATTGGGTTTGACACGCGTTTCGAGTTAAGTTTTTACTGCGCCTGAAATTAGGGCCTATTCCTCAGATTCTGCAATATTTTCCGAGAAGCCTGCTGATTCTGTAGACGAATGGCGTGCCTTGGGCAAAATGTTTATCTTGAGCCTATGGAAGCTGCTGCCTTATGAATCGATCCTGGTACGTCATCGCTAATCCCCGGGCGGGCAACGGGCGTTTTGAACAGCGCTGGCCTGCATTGCAGCGCAGCATCGCCACAGTGCTGCCGGTAGAGGAGTTTGTCCTCACGCGGGAAAGAGGCCACGCTACCGCGCTGGCTAAAGAAGCTGTGGAGATGGGGCATCGGCACCTGCTAGCTGTAGGCGGGGATGGCACGAACCACGAAGTGGCCAACGGCATTTTGCAGCAGCAAACGGTAGCTCCCACAGCTGTTACCCACGCCTTGCTCCCCGTAGGCACCGGCAATGATTGGATCAAGACCTACCGCTTCCCCCGCACAACTGAAGACTGCCTGAAGATTATCGCGGCGGGGCGTACACGGCTGCAGGATGTGGGCCATGTCCGCTACCACTTACAGGGGCAAGAGGCGGAGCGTTACTTTGTCAATGTAGCAGGGCTGGCCTATGATGGATACGTAGTCCAACGTTCGCAGCAGGCCGGCGGAAACGGCGGTATGCTGCACTATCTAGGTTTAGTAACGCGCTGTTTGTTGGAGTACGAGCTGCGGGAGGCTGTAGTGCAGGCCAATGGCAGGGAGTTTCGGGATCATTTCTACACCATCAACTTTGGCATTGGCCGCTATTCGGGCGGCGGTATGCAGCTGGTGCCCCACGCTAGGCCGGATGTCGGAAAATTTGCAGTAACCCTGGCGGGCCGGCTGAGCCGCCTAAGTGTATTGCTGAACACTTACCGGTTTTACAATGGGTCGATCGGGCAGCACCCAAAGGTGCAAACATTCCTGGCAGATAGCGGCAGTGTGGAGGCGGCGGAGGGGGCGCTGCCTACCCTGGTGGAAGCCGATGGGGAATTCCTTGGGCAAACGCCTGCCTACTTCAAAATACTTCCCGCTGCGCTGCGGGTAGTTGTACCCTGAGAGTAGTCTTGCCGTCTTAAACCTAGCAACCAAATATCCTTAAATATGAACAAGCTATCCCTACTACTTTTCGCCACCCTGCTCTGGGCCCAACCTCTTGTATCGCAGATATCGGAACAGGTGGTGGAGATGAGCGCCGGAGCGCAAAACGCCTTGGTGCTGCCCATTCCCGGCGTATCAGAGGAGCTGGTGTCCGACCTCTGGAAAGATTATATGAAAGACTTCTACGATGCCAAGCCGAAGTGGCAGCGCCGCGATGATGAGTGGCTGTCGGATGATGCGGACATCTTAGCAATCGGCAAGGGCAATACCGTAGATGTCTACGCCAAAACCGAAGAGCAAGACAATGAAGTGCTGGTATACCTTTGGATAGACCTCGGCGGCGCTTTTCTCAACCGTCAGGAGCATCCGGGCCGCTACGCAGAGGCGGACAAGCTGCTGATGCGGTTTGGCCTGGAAGCCGCCAAAGAAAATATCCGGCTGGAACTGGAAGCGCAGGAGGATGCGCTCAAAGACCTGGAGCGCGACCTGGCACGGCTTGAGTCTGACAAGGAGCGCTCCGAGCGCGAAATCCGCCGCGCAGAAGAGACCATCGAGAAAGCCAAGGAGGACATAGAGCAAAACCTGGAGGAGCAGAAAGCCATGAAACAGCGGATAGAGGAGCAGCGGGAGCTTATCAAAGAGGTGCAGAAGCGCTACAACCGCCTTTGAGCCGTGGCGCAAAGCGCCTATCTTTGGGGCAAAATGAAGCTTTATGCCTGCTCGCATACTGTCCATTCCGCTGGTGATAGCCGCTTTGGTTTTTCTGTACCTGACCTGGGAGGTAGATCAAAGCTACAGCCTGTACATCGTCCCCTGGGTGATTGCACTGGCTTTGGTATTCACCATGAGCCCGCAGATCAACTGGTGGTGGTACAAGCGCTACCCGCCGGACCTCAAGGGCAAGCTCCGGCTGCTGATCGAGCGCCATTTGCCCTACTACCAGCGGCTGTCAAAGGAAGAGCAGCAGCGTTTCCGCCATCGAGTGGCCCTTTATATGGAGGCAAATGACTTCATGGCAAAGGGCATGGACGAGGTATCACCAGACCTCAAAGCGGTAGCGGCGGCTTGCGCCGTACAGCTGACTTTTGGCAAGCGCGACTATCTGATGAACAAGTTCGAGCATCTGATCTTTTTCCCCAAGCCCTTCCCATCTCCTCAGTACCCGGAAAATTACCACGCTTCGGAGGTTTACGAGGAAGACGGTGCTATTCTATTTTCTGCCGAACAGCTGATGAAGGGCTTTCTGCAGCCTTACCATTATTACAACATCGGGCTGCACGAGTATGCCAAAGTGTTTGAACGCTCCTTCCCGGAGCTGGAGTTTCCAGAGCTGAGCGAGGGGCACTGGCAAGAACTGCAAGACATCAGTGGTTTCCCCTACGACCGTATACAGGCTTGGATCAACTTGGACCCGATTCCCATCCGCCCCGTCAGCATAAGCCTGTTTTTTACCCATCCACAAGCCTTTTACCAGCGCCTGCCGGAACTCTACGAAGCTTACGCCCGGCTTTTCAATCAGTCGCCCGGAAGGTCCGGCCGTACGATACTAGGGCCTTTGGAATAGCAGGCTTATTCAATTTCCACCGCCCACAGCTCGGGCACAGCGGGCCCCCAACAGCTGACCTCGCGCAGGTTGGGAATACGAGGCTGCTCGCTTTCTACCAGGGAAGCTCCGAAGTACTCGTACCCGCAGCGGTAGTTGTCCATGTACAGGATACTGCCGCCGGTGTTGTCTGCCAGGCAGCCATACTCCGCGAAGGCATTGGTATTGTTTTTTGTGGCATCCAGAAAGGTAAGGATATTGATGGTAATGTGGCGCTTGGCCAGTTGCTCAGCCCAGCTGCAAATGTCGGTGCCACCCGAGCGGCAGATGTTGGCGCCATCGCTGATCAAGAATATGGACTTCTGGCTGCTGTCTGCTGGCCCAAACAATTCCGGGCAAGCCTGCAGCCGTTCTAGCAGGGGCGTGGTGCCATTGGGGGGCAAGAAACGCAAACGGTAGCGCATATCGTAGCGGCTGAGCGCCCCCACGGCTTCCCAGGCGTGCGGGCTCGTACCACAATCTCCGTCGATGGTAGCCAGCCCCAGGCGGGTCGAAGCCGGCAGGCTGTCCAGAATGAAAAGGGCAGTTTGCTTCATGACATCAAAGCGGCTTTTACCCATGCAGGGCACCTTTTCCATCACCATTGATCCAGAGATGTCCAGCAGAAAAAGCAATTCATCGTAATCGGTGAACTGCAGGGTGCGCGATGTATTGCCCGGTAGGTCTTCAGCGCTGCGCTCTATGGCAGCCTCCTGCTGATCGTAGTACTCCTCCATGCCTTCCATGCCCAGGGCGTTCCGGACCAAAAAGTAATTGTAAGTTGCAGTCGCATTCCGCGCGTCGTACTTCACCGCCTGATCGAATTCAGCGAGGGCGAGCAGCAGGTCTCGCTTGTGTACATGGTAGTGCATGCCCAGCGTATCGCTGCCGTGGTCGCTGCCGCCCTGATGCAGCAAATGAGCGTAGCCCAAAGCATTGTGGTAAATGCTCAGCCGCTTGGAGTCGCCCAGTCTTATCTGCTGCTCAATGCTTTGTTGCAGAGGGCGGATAGCCTTGCCAGCCCGGCCGGCGTGCAGCAAAATCATGCCGCGGAAAAAACTTCGGGTAGCCTGCTGCTGATCGTAATCCGGATCATTGTCTTTCAGCATACGGGCACTGCGCTGCATTAAGCTCAGGGCTTGATCAGATTCGCCCACCTGACTGAGCGCCAATGCCAGGGATAAGGTGAAGTTGTAGTTGCCCGGAATAATGCCGTGGGCTTTCTCAAACTGCTGTACCGCGCGCCCGTACCGCTCCTCGCTGTAGTGCAGAAGCCCCTTGTAGTGGGCTTCGAACGCCGCCTTCTGCCGCCCGCCCTCCGGTGCCATGCTGAGGCACAGGAACAGTAAGAGGCAAATGTATAAGGTCTTTTCGTTCATGGTCTGCGCATAAAGATTTGCGGCAGGTCAGCGCTTAAGCCATCCGAGGGCGGGCTGAGTCAAGCCATTTCCGCCAATTCCATCCACCGGAGCTCTTTGTCCTCGAGCTCTTCGTTGATGATCGATAGTTCTTTAGACAGTTCAGTGATTTTCTCAGGTGCCAGGTCCGGCGCATTGAACTGCTCGGTCAGGGAGCCTTTGCGCTCCTCGAGTTGGAGTATTTGTTTTTCGAGCCGGCGCAGCTCCTTGCGCTCCTCCTGGCTCAGAGCAGAGGGCTTGGTTTTGGGCTTGGGAGCAGAAGGGTGGGCTGCTGCCTCTTCCAGCTGCCGCTCTTGTTGCCGGCGTTCGCGTTCTTCCCGCTTTTTGACCTCCCGGTACTGCGTGTAGTTGCCGGGGAAGTCGCGTATGTGCCCCTCGCCTTCGAAGACAAAGAGGTGGTCAACAATTTTGTCCATGAAG
Source organism: uncultured Phaeodactylibacter sp. (assembly GCA_964397205.1). Lineage (GTDB taxonomy): Bacteria > Bacteroidota > Bacteroidia > Chitinophagales > Saprospiraceae > Phaeodactylibacter. The sequence continues at coordinate 14,357 of CAYNIT010000001.1, forward strand.
TAGCGGTCGTGGGATACGATAATAATGCAGCCCGGGAAATCCATCAGAAAGTCCTCCAGCACATTCAGCGTGATGATGTCCAGATCGTTGGTAGGCTCGTCCAGTATGAGAAAGTTGGGGTTCTCCATCAAGACCGTGAGCAGGTACAAGCGGCGGCGCTCGCCACCGCTCAATTGGGACACGTAAACTTGCTGTTGTTTGCGGCTGAAGAGGAAGCGGTCCAGCAGCTGCGGAGCCGTCAGCTTCTGGCCTTTCTCAAGCGGGATGTATTCGGCGATATCCTGTATGACATCAATCACCCGCTTATCGGCTTTGAGCTGAATACCAGACTGGCTGTAGTAGCCAAAAACAGTGTTGCCGCCTACGACTACCTTCCCGCTGTCGGTTCGAATATCCTTGGTGAGCAATTGCAGAAAGGTGGTTTTCCCTACGCCATTCGGCCCTACGATGCCTACTCGTTCCTGCTTCTTGAATTTATAGGAAAAGCCCTCCACCAACACTTTGTCCCCATAGGCCTTTCCGATATTATGGGCCTCCAGTATTTTTTTACCCAGCCGCTGCCCTTTAATGTCAATCCGCATTTCCTCCTCCGGCTTGTATTGGCTGACTTCTTCCTGTAGTTCTTCGAAGGCATTGACCCTCGATTTGGCTTTCGTTCCCCGGGCTTTGGGCATGCGGCGCACCCAGTTGAGTTCCCGCTTGAGCAGCTTTTTGTTCTTTTCCAGTTCGGCGGACTCTACTTCGTGCCGGGTGGTTTTCTTCTCCAAGAAGTCAGAGTAGCTGCCGGTATAGCGGTACAGCTTTCCGCGGTCCAGTTCTACGATGATGTTGCACACCCGCTCCAGGAAGTAGCGGTCGTGAGTCACCATGAAAAGCGTAATCTTTGGCTGTTGCAGGTATTCTTCCAGCCACTCGATCATGTCAAGGTCTAGATGGTTAGTAGGCTCGTCCAGAATCAGGAACTCTGGCTCCTCGATGATCAGTTTGGCCAGGGCAAGACGCTTCTTCTGCCCGCCCGATAGGGTACTCACCAGCTGGTTGAAATCGCTGACTTCCAGTTTGGTCAAGACTTCCCGGATGCGGGCCTCAAAGTCCCAAGCCTTGAGGTTGTCCATGGTGGCTACTGCCTTTTCCATAGCGGCGGTATCTTCCGGGAAAAGCATAGCGTGCTCGTAAGCGCGTACGGCTTGAATCATTTCATTGTCCGAGTCCAGTACCGCTTCCAAGATGGTGTGCTGCTCAAAAAACTCCGGGTCCTGGTCCAGAAAACCGATGCGCACGTCCCGGTGCAGGTAAACCTCAGCGGTTTCTCCCTCGGCGGGCTCTTTGCCGGCGATGACGCGCAGCAAAGTCGTCTTGCCGGAGCCGTTCTTAGCCACGAGCGCTACCTTCTGCCCTTGATTGACTTGCAGAGCGATGTTGTCGAAGAGCACCTTCTCTCCGTACATCTTGCTTACATCTTCCAGCTTGAGGTAATTCACCTTGCGTTTTTTGATATTGTACAAATGTACCAAAGTCCGTCTTCATGGAGCGGATTTACTTCCAGTAATGAAACAAAGAGAGGCTTCTCCGGTTGGAAAAGCCCCTCTGAAGCCAGCCTGAATGGATGTCTTCTTACTGCGCCGCCAGCATGTCGTGCAGGATATTCATGCTCTCTTTGATGTAAATATCCTTGGACACTTTCTCCACCCAATCGTCATTGCGTGCCTCCTTGGACTCGTCCTTTTGGATCTCCGGCAAGTCCTCCGGCAGGTTCTGAATGCCCTCGATGACGACCTCGTCCATGAGGTCATCGAATTTTTTGGATTCAGCTTCCCGCTGTTCCATCATGGATTGGTAGCCCTCCAAACTCACCGGGTAGGAAGTGTCCTTGCGTTGCTCTTCCAGGCGCTTGGCGTTTTCCAGAATGCGGTTGAACGTAGGGCTTTCGGCGATACGCTGCTCGCTGTTGCGGCGCAGCGCCTCGATCTTCTCCAGCTTGTATACTTCTTGATCGTGTTCTACCGGAGCGATTTCGCTCCATTCCATAGCGTACTCCCGGTCTCGTTCGCCAGTTTTGATGTAGTAAAAATTATCGGGCAGTACGATATCCGGCTCTACGCCTCTGAGTTGGGTGGAGCCGCCGTCAATGCGATAGAACTTCTGGGTTGTCAGCTTGATTTCACCCAGCGGCTTCACCTCGTTGTGCCCACGGATGGTACGGTCCAGGTCTATAAAGCGCTGTACAGTGCCTTTGCCGTAGGTAGAGGTGCTGCCTACAATCACCGCTCGCTCATAATCTTGCAGGGCAGCGGCCAGAATTTCAGAGGCGGAAGCACTGTAGGAATTGACCATCACGATCAATGGCCCACTGTACTGCACCCGGCTGTCTACATCGCGTAGTACTTCCGGAGAACGGCCGCGGGATTTGACCTGCACAATAGGGCCTTTTTCTACAAAAAGCCCGGTCATCTTAACGACATCCCGCAGGGAGCCGCCACCGTTGTAGCGCAGGTCGAGTATGATACCGTCCACATTCTGTTCCTTGAGCTTTTCAATTTCAGCGGCCACATCCTTGGAGCAGAAGCGCCCGTCTTTATTCTGAAAATCAGCGTAGAAAGAGGGCAGCAGGATATAGCCAACGCGGTCCCCCTGCTCATTATCGAGGAGGAGCGATTTGGCGAACTGTTCTTCTAGGATGACTACGTCCCTGACAATAGTGATGTCCTTGATCGTCCCATCAATCTTTTTAACGGTAAGCGTCACCTCAGTTCCTTTATCGCCCCGGATGAGCTGCACAACATCGTTGATGGTCATGCCGGTGATGTCTTTAGGCTCTTTCTCATCCTCTTGTTTAACCTTCAGGATGACATCATTCTCCTCCAGTTCTTTCTGTTTCCAGGCGGGGCCGCCTACTACTATTTTAACAACTTTGGTGTAATCGCCCTCCGTCCGCAGGCTGGCTCCTATGCCTTCTAGCCGGCCACTGAAGCGGATGTTGAAGTTCTCTTTGTCAATGGGCTTGTAGTACTCCGAGTGAGGGTCAAAGATGTGCGTGAAAGTGTTGAGGTAGACGCTGAGGCGGTCCTCGCGCTTGAGCTTATCCATGCGGCCGTACCAGGCGTCCAGAAACTCCAGTACATCTTCCCGGGCTTCTTTTTCGATGGCCTCGAAGCTCTTCTTTTCCGCCTCGGCAGCCTTCTCTTCTTCCTTCTTCAGCTTGTTGTTGATCCGTTCTACGGTTTCGTACTTCAGGTATTTGCGCCAGTAGTCGCGAAGGGCAGCGTCATTCTCTGCAAAATCGCGCTTATCACCATCCAGCTCCACCTCTTCTTCCTTTTCGTAATCGAAAGGCTGTTTGAGCAGCTCCCGGTAAAAGCTCTGCGTTTTGTCGAGCGACTTTTCGAGCAGCTCTACGGATAGGTTGAAGAACTCGAAGTTGCCTGCCTTGGCTTGGTCGTCGATTTTTTGCCGAAAAGGCGCTAGCCGAGCGATATCTTTCTGTGTAAGGAAACGGCGGCCTCCATCGATCTGATCGAGGTAAAAATCGAATACCTGGCTGGAGAATTCGTCATTGATCGATTTAGGCTGGTAATGAAGCTGGCTGAAGCCGTTCAGGACGGTCTTCATCAAAACAGCTTCTTTTTCCTGGGAACTGAATTTGGGATAGTAAGCTGTCGCCAGAACAGCGATGATCAAGACGGAGAAAAAAATCTGACCTCTGTATTTCATAAAAACTTTCTTTATCGACATTCTGATTGGCGCTTTCGGTGGAAAACTTGCTGCAAGCCAGCGCTATTGTCGCTTTGCAAGCTTTGAATAGCCAGTTGGTTATCTCAAATATACCGATTTCAAGCAAAATTGTTGGCTGGGCAGGGGGCACAAGCTTGCCATTTAACGGAACAGTAACACAAATAAGAACGAAAAAATCGGGACTATAGTTTGGAAGCCTTCTACCAGAGGGATTCGGCCCAAAACAAAAAGCGCTCCGCAAGGGGGAGCGGAGCGCTTTTCTTTGAACCCTGATCAGTGTGCTGTCATCCGGCAGTGTAGCTTACAGCAGCGGAGCAATAACCAGAGCTACTACTGACATCAGTTTCAGCAGGATATTCAAAGACGGGCCAGAGGTGTCTTTGAAAGGGTCTCCTACTGTATCGCCGACCACCGTCGCTTTGTGGGGGTCGGAGCCTTTGTAGTACATTTCGCCATTGATTTCGACACCCTCCTCGAACATTTTCTTGGCATTATCCCAGGCACCGCCGGCGTTGGACTGGAAGATGGCCATCAGTACGCCAGCTACCGTAACGCCAGCGAGCAGGCCGCCCAGCATTTCTGCTCCCAGCTGGCTGCCAAGGCCAACCAAGCCAGGCGTGATGCCGACAACCACCGGCACCAGTACAGCCAGCAAACCAGGGCGGACCATTTCCCGGATAGAAGCCGCGGTGGAGATTTCTACACACTTGCCGTATTCTGCTTTGCCATCGGCGGCTTCGAAAGTGTTGCGGTCTTCTTCGCTCCAGTCTTTCAGGTCTTTGCCTTCGTTGCGGTTCATGGCATCGAGCGCCTGCCGCAGCTCGGGAATAGAGTTGAATTGGCGGCGCACCTCCTGAATCATATCCATAGCGGCTCGCCCCACGGCACCCATCGATAGGGCAGAGAAAAGAAACGGCAACATACCGCCCACAAACAATGCTGCCATGACATAAGGGCTGGTGACGTTGATGGAGGTCAGCTTAGCATCCTGATGGCTTAGATTGTAAGCCGTAATGAAAGCGGCAAACAAGGCCAGTGCAGTCAGGGCAGCTGATCCGATGGCAAAGCCCTTGCCTATAGCAGCGGTAGTATTGCCCACTGCATCCAGCTTATCCGTGCGGCCGCGCACCTCACTGGGCAGCTCGGCCATCTCGGCAATGCCGCCGGCGTTGTCAGAAATCGGCCCGTAGGCATCTACCGCCAGCTGAATACCAGTATTGGAAAGCATACCTACCGCAGCGATCGCAATGCCGTACAGCCCGGCAAAGGAATAAGAGCCCACAATGGCTACTGCCAGTATGAGAATGGGAATAGCAGTGGACTGCATGCCTACGCCCAGGCCGGAGATGATGTTGGTGGCCGCGCCGGTCAAGGACTGATCGACTATGCTCTTAACGGGCTTGGTGCCGGTGCCAGTGTAGTATTCGGTCACCATACCGATCAGCAAGCCTGCTGCCAGGCCAAAGATCACCGCCCAGAATACGCCCATAGAGTTGTACTCTTTGCCGTCGAATGTCCAGCTTTCGGGAAGCATCCAGCGCACAATCAAAAAAGTAGCTATGAGCATCAGCAATGCCGACAAGAACTCGCCGCGGTTCAACGCCTTTTGCGGGTCACCGCCTTCTTTAACCCGCACGAAGAAGGTGCCTAATATGGAGGTGATAATGCCAACGCTCGCCAGCACCAGTGGAAGGAGGACGGCGTTCAGCCCGCTGAACTGATTGGTCTCGTCGTAGCCGGCTATACCGATAAAGGCAGCTCCCAGTACCATAGTACCAATGATGGACCCTACGTAGGATTCGAAGAGGTCAGCTCCCATCCCAGCTACATCGCCTACGTTGTCCCCTACATTATCAGCTATAGTGGCAGGGTTGAGCGGGTGGTCTTCCGGGATGCCAGCCTCTACTTTGCCGACCAGGTCAGCGCCGACATCGGCTGCTTTGGTGTAAATGCCACCGCCTACACGAGCAAACAGCGCTATGGAAGAAGCGCCGAAGGAGAAACCAGTGATGACAGTGATGACGCGGTTGATATCCCAACCGATATTGGAGTAGCCCAGGAATAGGGCACCCAGGCCGATTACTCCCAGCCCCACTACGCCCAGCCCCATGACCGAGCCGCCAGCAAAGGCGATTTCTAAGGCTTTGCCGAGCCCGCTGCGGGCGGCATTAGTGGTGCGTACATTCGCTTTAGTCGCTACCCGCATGCCGATAAAGCCTGCCAGGCCAGAGCAAATAGCGCCAAGTATGAAGGAAAGGGCGATCAGGGGCGAAGAATCCGGAGTATTGCCGCTTAGGCCCAGCAGAATGGCAACCGCCAATACGAAAACCGCCAGCACACGGTACTCTGATTTCAAAAAGGCCATTGCACCGTCTGCAATGTTGGCGGCGATACGCTCCATGCGTTCTGTACCTACCTCCTGTTTGGCTACCCAGGAGGTGCGCCAGAAGGTGTAGAGCAGCGCCAGCACACCGAAGACGGGAACTAAATAAGTGATCGTTTGACCCATAATCTTTTTCGTTTGTATAATGTGTTATGAATTACCAAGGCGGCGAACTGCCTGTGAACAGCCGCCTCTACGGCTTTTTCGTTAGCGGGGCAAAGCTAACGCAAATTTGTTTTTTGTCCAACTGTCAAGCATCCTTATGCCGCGGGCCCTCTAAGCACCAACAAAGGCTGACTCGGGGATAGAATCTTTCTGCCCCAGCCTCGTTATACTTGCCAAAGCCGGTTATAGTCTGACAACATGAGATTTGTGAAAACCCGCCTGCCTTACCGGCAAGGTGGGCAGGTTTTCACAAATCTTGCGTTGTTAGACTATAAAACATTCATTTTGCAACTCAATACCATAGCCATGCTAATACTACCCTTGCTTTTGTCCTTGCTTTTCTCCAGTACCGCTGCCTCCGCAGACGGCTGCCGCCTGCAGGATATCATCATAACGGATAAGTCGCTCTGCCGGGACAAAGGAACAATGGATTGGGAGGACGATGTCTTTTACGTAGACTTAGAGGTGCGGTTTCAATCTTTGCCAGAAAACGGCTTGTTGCGTGTGGATGGCCCGCTTTTTGTCAAAGCAGTGGAGGTACCGGTAGCGGAAATGGACCCGGCTTCCGGTACCTTTGCCGTCGAGGAGGTGTACTTGCGAGCGGGCGAACGCCGGGTGCCCATTGAGCTGCAGGCGTTTTTCTCCGCAGAACCGGATTGTATCGTCACTAAAAAAAGAGCCGGGGAGTCCCGCCGGCAGTGCTCGCTCTGCGTAGGGCCGCGCGGAACTACCGGCGGGCCGTACCCTCGCTGCTGGCCGGAAGAAGACGAACAAGACCCTTGCACGCAGTCGCTGAGTTATGCGCCGGATCCTGACTATCCTGAGCTTACGCCCTTGCGCTACATCAAGACGGTCATCCACGTTTTCCAAAAGGAGGATCCCGAGCGCCTCGGCCAGTACGCCCGCCACCCAGAGGACCCCGCCAATTTTACGGAAGAACATATTGACATTCTCCGCTCCTGGTTTACTGACTCCCTCGGCGCCAACTGGATTTTGAGCGAGCTATGCGATGACCCTACCGACGGCTCGCCCCACATGACGGATACCCGGATCCGTCTGCTCAATACCGGCACCATCGGCAAAGATGTCTTCTTCCATCCTGACAACCGCGCCTGGGGTACGGGCTACGGCAGCTGTAAGGGGAGTTCGCGCTATTGGTACCGCATGCGCCGAAAGTACGTCGAGCGCCCTGATACGGCCCATCCGGATTATGAAGCGCTGCGCCGTCCGGAGATGCAAAACGCCTTTCACGTATTCATCACCGCCGGCAGCTGGGCTCCCGAACCGCCCGGTGATCCCAGGGTACCGGACGACAATGACTGCTACTGGCCCTGCGCGGGAGGCATGACCTCCTCTATGGGTTGCAATGGCGGTGCCCCTCCTTCGCATCCCACTCAGGCTATCTTTGGCACCTACAATATATGGCTGCACGGCCACACCCCCGGCGTGCAGACTTGCGAACGGGACTATCCCGGCACAGATGCCGCGCTCGGCGGCGCTATGCTGGGGGAAGTTTTTCATGTGCTTACCCTGGATCACCTCTCTCCATTCCAGGCGCACAAGCGCAATTCGAAAGGCATAGATGGTTGCCTCGATACGCCTCCTTATTCCGAGTACAACCGGCTAGGCTGCGGCTATGGCACCCGCTGCGCGCTCACCGCTTGTCAGATCGGGCGGATGCACCACTTCTTTGCAGCGCTGCAGCCCGCATTCGAACGTTTTCCGGATGGCAGAGGGGGGTACAGCATGGAACGGCCGCGCTGTGCGGCAGTAGAACCTGACCTTCGCATTCCGGCGGGAGCGGATATCGTCTGGAGCGGCAATCGGATGCTGCGGTCGGGAATCGTGGTGGAGGCTGGGGCTCGTTTGGCCATCAACTGCGAGCTTGGCCTGCCCGGCGGCGCTTCCGTAGAGGTGAAGCCCGGCGGTGCTCTAGTGCTGAACGGGGCAAGGCTCTACACGCCCTGCCCGCAGGGCAAATGGCGAGGCATTACTGTGGGCGGGCAGCTCGAGATAGCCCCTGGCTCAACGGTGGAAAGCGCCGAGCGTTTGCAACTGCTGGAGGGAGGTGTGGCCAACGCTCGGCAGAGCCGGTTCATCAATTGCGGCATGGGGGAGGGCATGAATTACTGCGGCCGAGCGGGCAACACCTGCGATTAGGCCTGAGCCAACAACCCTTTCAGGCCCAAGCCTGTTCTCTACGGGAACGGAAAAAACGGCTTTGCCAAAACGATATGCTTGATGGTTGAACTCAACTACAAATCCCACGGGCAAGGGGAGCCCGTAATAGTGCTGCATGGTTTATTTGGTATGCTCGACAACTGGCAGACCGTCGGCAAAAAACTGGCGGAGCATCATACCGTATACTTGCTGGACCAGCGCAACCATGGGCGTTCTCCTCAGCACGAGCGCATGACCTACGCAGATATGGCGGAGGACCTGCATCATTTTATGGAATCCCACTGGATGTTCAAAGCCCACATCATCGGCCATTCCATGGGGGGTAAAACTGCAATGCAGTTTGCCCGGCAGTACCCAGACATGGTAGACAAACTGGTAGTGGTAGACATCGCGCCTAAAGCCTACCGCGGGGGGCATGAGCGTATTTTCAAGGCGCTTCAGGAACTGGACCTTTCCCAATTGGAGCGCCGCAGCGATGCCGACAAGGCGCTGGCGGATCACATCGACGAGCTTAGCATCCGCCAATTCCTGCTGAAAAACCTGAGCCGGCGCAAGGAGGGGGGATACCGTTGGAAGATGAACCTGGAGGCGCTTTGGAACCACTACGAAGACATCCTGGCTGAGCCCTCCGATGGGAAGGTATTCCAGGGAGACGCACTATTCATAAGGGGTGGCCGTTCTAGGTACATACGAGATGAGGACTGGCCGCTGATTCAGCAGCAGTTTCCCAACGCCCGCCTGGCTACAGTGGAAGAAGCGGGCCACTGGGTACACGCAGCAGCTCCTGATGAGCTGCTGCGGCTGGTAACGGATTTTTTCAAAACTTGACGATGGCAGGCATCTATTTCCATATTCCATTCTGCAAGCAAGCCTGTTACTACTGCAATTTCCATTTCTCGACTTCTATGAAGTACAAGTCGGAAATGGTAGAGGCTATGTTGCGGGAGCTGGACTGGAGGCAGCGCTATCTGCGAGAGGAAGAACTGAGCAGCCTTTACTTCGGAGGAGGGACTCCAAGCTTGCTGGAAGAAGGAGAGCTAATGGCCTTATTCGATGCCGTGCATCGGTACTTCCGGCTTGCTTCCGATGCGGAAATCACCCTGGAAGCCAACCCAGATGACCTGCATCCAGAAAAACTAGCGGCGCTCCGCCGCAGCCCCGTCAACCGGCTCAGCATCGGGGTACAATCTTTCTCTGAGGAGGACCTGCGCTTTTTCAATCGCGCCCACAACGCCCGGGAAGCCAGAGAATGCCTGGAGCGCGCCCGTGCCGCTGGTTTTGAAAACCTTACAATTGACCTGATCTACGGTGCGCCCACTACCAGCGATGCTCAATGGCTGAAAAACTTGCGGATGGCATTTGAATCCAACATTCCTCATCTTTCCTGCTACGCTCTTACCGTGGAGCCCAAGACTGCCCTGGAGCATTTCATCCGCAAGGGCAAAGTTCCCCCGATCGAAGAAGAGCAGGCTGCCCGGCAATTTGAACTGCTCAGGGAAGCTACCGCCGCCGCTGGTTACGAGCAGTATGAGATTTCCAATTTTGCCTGGCCAGGACGCTACGCGCGCCACAATTCCAGCTACTGGAGCGGAGAAGCTTACCTGGGCATTGGACCCTCGGCACACAGCTACGATGGGCACAGCCGACAGTGGAATGTAGCCAACAACGCCAAGTACCTGAGGGCTCTATCCGGTACAAAGCTGGAAGCAACGCAGCTTTACGAGCGCGAAGAACTACAGCCCTCCGACCGCTACAATGAGTATGTGATGACTGGCCTGCGGACGATCTGGGGGGTTGAATTGAAAAAAGTACGCGCTCTGGGCCCGGATTTTGAACAGCACTTGCGCACCGCCGCCCAACCTTTCCTGGAGGAAGGGCAATTGGTACAGCAAAAAGGTGCTTATCAACTTGCCCCTCAAGCACGTTTTCTGGCGGATGGCATTGCCGCTGCCTTATTTTGGTAACAATCATTTTTCCGTTATGGACGCTTTTCTTCGAATGCTGCTGTTTTTCCTCTGTTTTGCCAACTTCGGCCATGCCCAACTGGCCTGGCTCAACCCAGAGCTGCACCAGGAGGCGTACACCTACACCCGGAGCATTCAGGTGGCTCGGCCTCTTGGCAATTGGGCTTTCGAGCAACACAAGCCATTGGAATTCGGTGTCGGAAGGTGGAACCAAGCGATGGAGCGGCGCCTTTTTGATGAGCAAGGCAGGCTGAAGGAAGTTTGGCACTACCAGCTAGAGGGCCACGGCCGGCTGCACCGCATTCAAAGAGTGAATCTGCCCGAGGGCGATACCATTTCCTACCGATACGAGTATTCCGACGATGGGCTCCTCTCCCAGGTAACTGAAAAGCAGCCGGGCCGGCTTTTTTCGTACGCATTTCGGTACCGCGCTTCTGCTGAATTGGAGCAAAACCCAGAAGGGATACCGCACTGGCCGGCACGATCCGGGGGTAAGGATACTGTGCTGGTACAATCGGAGCTGGGCAGGGCCCACTGGCTGATCCGGAGCAAGGCAGGGCGGTTAATTGAATACCTGCAAAAGGACAGCTCCGGCGCCATTCTTCAGCACTGGCACTACCGCTACCAAGTAGAAAAGGGCGGCTCTCGGATCAAGCGGTTGGGCACCAACCAGCTTACGGGCCAGCAAGTGCTTACGGAGCGGCTTTTAGCGAATGAAGGGGAAGCGGGGCGCCCGCCGGAGCTGCGCGAAGCACGCTGGTGGGCGGATTGGGGAGCCGGAACATCGTACTTTTTGCGTCCGAACGGCCAACTAGCTGCACTAATGCCAGGCGATGCCTCGGAGCCTGTATTCGGAGAGTGGGAAGAACGCTCCGGCCGCTTAGTACTCAAGCCGAAGAACCGCCGGGAGGCACTGGCATACGCCCTCGAGCCAGATGGCCCAGCTTGGCAGTTGAATGGCCAGGACGAAAGCAGGGTATGGCTGCCACAATCCTTTCTGGGGCCACTGAGCCGGCAGCATGCCGAGTTAGAGGCCCGAATGAAGCGTTCTGATTGGAAAGCCTACGAGGAGCAGGGCCGTTGGGGGCTTCGCCATCGCTTAGACGGCCGCACTTTGCCCGCCCGCTACGATGCCGCCGCCCCCTTTGGCCCATCCTGCGCCATCGTACGCTTGGAAGGGTTAGAGGGGCTTGTGCATTACAACGGGCAGGAGATCACCCCCATCTACTACCAGGAACTTAAGGAAGCGGGCGGGAGCCGCCTTATCGCCTACAAAGAAGGCCGCGCTGGTATGATCAATACACAGGGGGACACCCTGCTGCCCTTTGAATTTGACCGCTTGCACCAACTGCAAGATGGGCGGCTGAAAGCCGTCAAGGAGGGAAAGATGGGCCTGCTTGACGAGAGCGGGGAGCTTGTCATTCCTTTCCGCTTCGACACCATCGGCCTCATCCGGGAAGGGCGGGCAATTGCCTGGCAAGACGGGCAGCCCGGGATCATTGACAGCAGTGGGCAGTGGTTGTTGGAAGCAGGGCAGTATGCAGCCATAGCGCCGGCGGGTAGCGGGCACTTTTTGGTCCGTGACTTTTCCGGGCAGTGGGGCGCGGTGGATCAGCATGGAGAGGCGGTCGTTCCGCTTCAGTACCAACACCTTCGTTTTGTAGAACCTTTCTTCTTCCTCGGCCAGCAGCAGGGCGAGTTCGGCCTATTCCGCTCCGATGGCGCAGCGCTTACTCCGTTCTACTACCGCAGCCTGAAAGTTTGCGATGAACGGGCAAGCGGCGATCTCTGCCACAACCTTAGGCAGCAGAAGGCACTCGCCCAGTTTATTTCTAGCCAGGGCTTCGGGTATTTGGACGGCTACGGCCGCGAACACGCGCCTGCGCTGCCCGACAGCAGCCGCTTGGCTGCCGAATACGAACGCGTTCAGGCCTCGGAGGAGTTGGCTTTTACCTTTCCTAAAGCCAAATGGCGGTTCGAGCCTAGCGTGCAGCGGCTGTACAAACAAGGAGATTATGGCAGGGTGCGGATACGGTACGAAACCATTGACCTGGGAGCGCAAAGCCCGGAAACCTGGCTCGAGGCAGAACTGTCGGCAGCGCAATTCAGGCGTTTGCAGCGAGATTCCCTGAACCGCCTGCCGGCCTACTATTACGTAGGCAAAGAACGGGTGCGCTACTATGATTTTTATAAAAAGCACTGGTGGGTGCCTCTTTCGGCAGGACAGTTGCTGCACCTCTCTTTTTCTTGCAAGGAGGACAATTACCTGGAGAACGCTCAGGATTTGTACGAAATTGAGCGGTTGCTTTCAATTGCTCCCTGATTTTCTTAGTTTTACCACGAATTCAATCAACGGCCTTGCTTCTTGTCGGCGGCGTTACGCTTGCATTCCCCCACGCGTTTCGGAGAGGGTTCGGTTTGACTAGACAAATTGCTAAATCAACACCTATGATCAAAACTTATCCAATTACACTACTGGTTCTTTTGTTGTGCGGCCTCCTCTCTGCTCAGGAACGCAGCTTGGAAGCAGTGTTGCAAGACATACAAGAGCAAATAGGAGAAGTACAGTTCAAGAAAGAAACCTACCTGCAAACCTTTTCCTACGAAGAAAGTGCGCCCTACCGGGCAAGCTTGACCATTGAGGAAGTAGACTCTAGAGGGCGTTCTGAGACTCAACGGTTCTTGTTCAACCTTTCCTTCCTCGATGAGAACCTGGTGCGCTGGGAAAGCAGCCGGGACGAGATGCAGGTGCAGCTCCGTTCGGGTAGAGATGAGGTCTTCAAAGTGTACGAAGATGGGGAACTAGACGGCTACGAAGAGGAGGCCGTGCTCTATAGCCCTAATGTGGATAAAGCACGGGCTTTGGAGCGCCTGTTCCGCGAAGCTATTCCCCTAGCTGAAAAAGCCTGGGAAAAAGACGCTGCTTTGCCGGAAGATTTCACTGGCTTGCGGCAGTGGCTGGCCGAAGAGGTAGGAGATGTGGCTATGGAGCAGGAGGGGTTTCGGCAAAAGCTGGCCCAGGAGGAAGGCAGCCCTGGCAGAATGCAATTGCGCTCTATAGCGTACAGCGAGGATGGTGTTGAAGGCGAAGTACGATATGTGTTCGGGCTGGAAGATTTGCTGGTCAACAGCATCCGGGCGGCAACCAAGGGCAAAACCGCCTTTGTGGAGTTGGAAATCAAAAGAGGGGACGACTTCATTGAGGTAATGGAAGAAGGCGAACTCGAATACGAAGATGATCTCAAAATATACGGCCAAGACTTTGAGCAGGCCCAGCGCTTAGCCTACGCGTTGCGAGCCATTGTGGAGCCTGCTGAAGCAGCGGCCGAAGCAGCGATGCCCCAGCCACAAGGCCAATCAGCGATTCTGAAGGCCCTTTCGGGTGCCGTGAAAAGCTTCAGCCGCCCCGAAGAGCAGGTAACCCAAGCATTAGAACCTGCCTGCCTGACAGCTTATACCCGGGCTGTTTTGGACGATGATGAGGAAGAGCGGGCTCGCTACGAGCTGGACTTGGGAGACCTTAACCCCAAAACGGTGAAAATCGATGTATCTCGGGCTGATATTCAGGTGGAAGCTGAGATCATTAATGGCAAAGATTACATACTGCCCTACGACAACGGAGAACAGGAAAACTACGATGATGAGCTGGCGATTGGGGCGGCTTCTATACCCAATGCCAAAGAATTGGCCTACCTGCTGGCCGAGGCAGCTAAGGCCTGCCGCACTGAGTTGCCCCCGAAGGGCCTGCCGTGGCTATCGAATACTTTAGAAACAGCCGAGCTCCCGGGGGAAGACGTAATCTTGCAGGAAATCGGCATGCAGGAGGATGACCCCTGCAAGCTGCGTTTTAAACGGCAGGAGGACGATGAAGAAGAGCTCTTCGAGTTCAATGCCTATGACATGGATGCCGCAGGTATGGAGTTGGAGGTGAAAAGAGACGAGGTCAGCCTCCTTATGCCCACCCTCCGGAGCGAAAAAACAATCAATCTTTACATCGACGGGGGCGAACTGGAGTTTACAGACGAAGTCAGCCTGATGCTGCCGGATATTCCCACGGCTAAGCAAGCGAAGGCTACAATGGCTAGTATAGTAGAGGGCTGTCAATGAGGCCCGATCTTAGAGTTATAGGGCAAATCATACTCCCGCAAGGCTTTCAGCTTTTACGGTGTAGTGGTTTTTGTCTCAAGCAGCTTGTTGCGAAGGTAGGTTTCCAGAAGCTCCTCTTTTTCGATGCTGAGCTGGTCTCTTAAGCGATAGCGAGCCATCTCTACCGCTTTAACCGAAACGGCAAGCAGCTCCGCTACCTCCTTATTGCTGAGCCCGAGAGCTACCAGCATGGCGTAGCGCAGCTGTCTCGGCGTCAGGCTGGGGGATTGCTGTAGCAACTTTCGGGAAAAATCGGGATAAAAGAGCTCGAACTCTTCTTCGAACCGCTCGAGAATATTATACTCAGCAAAAAATTGGTGGACTTTGCGTTCCAGGTAGCTGGGGCGCTTGTGATAGTGCCGGATAGCCTCTTTTATCTGGGGCCGCAGCCTAGCTGCCCACAGGCTTTTGTCCAATACTGTATTTTTCTGATACTCCAATTGCCGCTCGATCGATCGTTTTTCCTGAGATAGGCGCTGGTTGCGCTCCTCCGCTGCTTCTTGCTGGGATTGGCTTTGTTTTCGGAACTGCCAATAGCTGAATGCTATCAATGATGCGATTACGATGGCCAAAACTGCCAGCAGGCTGTACTGCATCTGTCGGCGTTCTGCCATCTCTGCCCGGATCAGCGCCAGTTTCTTCTGGTTTTCTGCCGTTTGCCTTCGGCGCCGGTTCTCCTCCAGGTCGTAAATAGCAGCCATATCTTCGATGGTTCGTTCTCGCTCCAATTGATGTGCTTCTTTTAAGGCATCATTGTAAAGTTGGAGATAGTAAGCTGCTTTTTGATGATTGGCCTTTTGAGCGTACAAGTCAGCGAGGGCCTCATAAAATCGGCCTCTATCTCCCGGCAGCGAATCTCCGGGGAGCCTGCTGAGCCCAGTTTGGTATATTTTCGCTATCGCCTGCGGCGGCGATCCAATCAACCGCGCGTAGCGGCCTTTGTAGAGAAAAAAAGAGCTTGGCAAACGGCTCTCGGTTGCCATGTAATGCTGCCGTATGGTGTCGAGCAGCGGTTTGATTTTCTCCGCTTCTTCTTTTTCCAGATATAGATCAATCAGGAATAGATAGAGCTCCTCCTGATTGTAATCGAAGTTGAGCGGGCCCTTTGTGCTTTTGAGGAGATGCGTTTCCGCTTTTTCCAACCAGCCCAGCTTCAAGTAGGCATTGCCGAGGTTGCCATGGGCCAGTCGGCTCAAATAGGGCCACTGCAAAGCTTGGGCACTGTCAACGAGCGGCTTGAAGATCTCAACGGCTCGTTTGTACTGCCCACGGCTGACGTGGATGGTTCCGATATTATGCCGAATCAGGCACCTCCGCCCCGAAGCGTCAAATAAGGTATCCTGCAAAGCGGCTTCGTAAGCCTCGCGAAAACACTTCATGGCATTGCTATACAGCTCCTGCTCCAGGTAAGCTACGCCAAGATTGGTCAGTAAGTTGGCTTTTTGGTGGGGCTGGCCTTCCCACCGAATGGCATCAAGAGCCCGTTTGAAGAGCTCAATAGATTCTTTAAGTTTTCTTTGCTGCAGTTTTATATTGCCTAGGGAGCCCAAGTCATCGGATAGCTTGGATGAGTCTTGCAGTATAGAGTCCTGCTTTAAGGCTTTGTGCAAATAGTATTTGGCAGAATCGAATTGCCCCTTCTGTATGTAGAGCTGAGCCCTGAAGTTATAGTACAATTGCTTATGAGCAGCAGCGTCAAGATGATGCTGCTCGTAGTGGTTCTGCAGGCAATTCACTTGGGCTGAACCCGTTCGCCGAAGCTTATAAAGCTTCATGATGATCTGCTCCGCGCTCCAGTTGTTGACCGCGCTTTCTCTCAGCCATTTCTTGCAGTTTCCATCAGAGGTCCTGGCGTTCTGCGGCACCAGAAAAAGGCAGCAGAGCGCTGCTAGTAGTTTGTGTTTACTCATTTCGAGGAGGCATTTGCCAGGTTAAATTTGTTGGTGGCCCTCCTATCAACAAAAAGCCTTGGTTCTTAAAGGGGTCTTCACAGATGGTTGGTTACGAAGGGGTTATAGTCAATTGTAGAGGTGTTGTTCAGGCCGGAACCCCGTTGCTCCGAATGAGATTGCTTATGTTTGTTTCCGTTACGCGCTAAGTTAATAAGTTTACCTCAATCCCAAAAAAGGAAAGCGCAGCCTACTCCCGCGGCAAGTTGTGTTGACCAAAGGGCAGGCTTTTAAATCTAGGGATATTTGTGCATTTTTTTAAAAGGATGCCCGTTTCATTTCAACTGCGGGCATCTTTGTTTTCCTACAGCACATACTGTGAACAGCAAGTCCCCTTGTTTATAACCGAACCAGTCTGATTTGCTCCTGTGGGGTAAATCAAACGGTTCAGTTACATAGGGCTATTTGGCCAGGGCATGCACTCAAAACGAAAGGATTTTTTGACTGACGCTAAAAATATCCTTATCTTTGCCGAGCAAAATGAAAACCCGCCATAAGTAGGGGCATCAGCGGCTGTCTAACATGTCCTGAAGGGAGTTTCGCAATTATTTTTTGATCCAAAAGAAGCACTGCTTCAAAAAACAAAGGTACGTTCTATGCTGATTATTAACGTAAAGGACGGTGAATCGATTGACCGCGCACTGAAGCGCTACAAGCGCAAGCACCGCAATGTAGGTGTAATCAAAGAATTGCGTAAGCGCAAAGAGTTCACCAAACCTTCCGTACAGCGTCGCAACGAAGTCCTAAAGGCGAAGTACAAGCAAGAAAAAGAAAAAGAACAGGGTTAAAGGACGCTTCCGCCACGGGTCTTGCCAAAAAATTGCTTAGCCCTTACCGCTACTCGTCTTTTAGGAACATCTCACAGAAGCGCAACAGACAGGCTTCAGGCTAAATTGTGTAGCCTGAAACCTGTTCGCTATTACATCAGAGGCAATAACTCTCTTATCGCACAAGCTGCAAATCTCCCTCTATCAGCACGCTTTCCCCATCTATGAAGCTGACCTCAGCGTAAAATGCGTATACCCCAATGGCAGCAGGCTCTCCCCGAAACCTTCCGTCCCAGCCAAAGCCCGGCAGGTTAGGAGGGAAGCTGTCTGCTTCAAATACCAATCCTCCCCACCGATTAAAGATTTTTAGTTCTTCGATCTCGCTTACCCCCGGGCCAGCGTAGATTGTGAATTGATCATTTACGCCGTCGCCGTTGGGGGAAAAAGCGTTGGGAGCGTAAACCGGGCGATTTTTGATGACACCGACGCGCACAGAGTCGGAGGCAGTGCAGCCAGTGCTATCCACGACAGTCACCGTGTATACGGTACTGTTCACTGGGTTGGCAGTGGGCGCATCGCAGTTCAGGCAAGACAGCGAATCGGGAGGCAGCCATTCGAAGCTGACCATCGGATTGTTGGGCGTTGCATTCAAGTTGGTGGAAAACCCCAGCTCAATCCGTACATCCGGCCCAGCATCCACTGTGAGCTCCGGCGGCTGCCTTACGGTAGCTTCCGCCGTGGCCGTACACCCATTAGCATCCATGACGGTGAAGGGGTAGCTGCCAGCCGTCAGGCCGGAAAAGGTGGTTTCCACTTGAAAGCTCATACCGTCTACGCTGTACTCATAAGGCGGCACGCCGCCCTGTCCAAGTACAGCAACTTCCCCATTCTCATCGCCGAAGCACAGCAGGTCGATGACATCCGTCACATCCAAGCTGAGCGGAGGCGGCTGTTGAAAGCTGGTATCTCCTGTGGCCTCACATCCGTTGCCATCGGTGACGGTGACAGAGTAGCTTCCCTCATCCAGCATGGTGAGTACACTATCCGTTTGGCCTGCGCCCCAGAGCAGGCTGTAATCGCCTACCCCGCCGGCAGGTTGCGCTTCTAGAATGGCATCGGCGGCACCGAAGCAGCTGATGTTCTCCAAGTCAAAGCTTACTGCTAAAGGCGGCGGGTCTTCCAAGACAAAAGTGAAGCTCCCTTGACACAGATTGTCGTCCAGCACATCCAGCATATAGGTGCCCGCCGGAAGCCCGACTAGAGAGCTTTCCTCCACAAAACCATTGCCGTCGTTGAAATCGTACTGATACGGGGGTTGTCCATTCGCAATGGAAACAATGATTGACCCATCGGTAAAACCGGTACAGGAAGGGTCGATAAGCTCGGTTACCACAGGGTCCAATTCCAGTTCCAGTTCCCGTACGGGTATGACCAGCTCCACTATACAGCCATTGGCATCTCGCACAGCCACATCGTAATCGCCTACGGGCAAATTCAGCAGCGTGTTTTCCGATGTAAAAGAGGTACTGCTTTCCCAGCGGAATTCATAGGGCGGCGTACCCCCCTCTACCGAAAGCTCTATGGACCCATCGGTGCCGCCATCGCAGCTGGGCATCCCGATGAGCGTGTCTACATCGATTGGGGGCGGGCTTTCAAGCTCGTAGGACAGCACCGTGTCGCAGGTGATGCCGTCGGTTATAGTCACCGTGTAGGTACCAGAAGCCAGGTTTTCCAGGCTGCTGTTCACTGCGCCTGTAGACCAAGAAAAATCATAGGGCGGGAAGTCGTTGTTTACAGACAGCTCGATGGCGCCGGTAGAGTCTTCCGGGCAGTTCAGATCGCTTACCATCTCCTCTATTTCGAATTCCCCTTCGCAGCATTCAGCGTAGAATGATTGGACCGCTGTGACTACGCAGCCATCCTGAGTTGTCACCCTCAGCAATACGTTTTTCAGCCCCGGCGTACTGTAGTTTACGTTGTGCGGCCCCTGAGCATTAGCCGTGCCGGGGCTGGCGCCAATGCCGAAGTCCCACTCCCAATCGGTAATGCCGCTGACGGAAGTAGATTCGTCGGTAAAGGTGATAGACTCCTCGAGGCAAACGGTATCCGTCGGGGTATTCGTACGGAAGCTAGCTTCCGGCCCCAGGAAGGTGCCGGTGCCGCCGAATTCCACCGAAAAACCGCTGCCCGACTGGCTGAAGTTGTTGACTACCAGGGCATAACTGCGGCCGGCTACCATTTCGACCTGCGCCACGAAGTTGTTGTCGCCCGGGTCGCAGCCGCAGCCCTCTGTCACATCCGGGTCGCCCTGCTCCAGCCCGGTAGCGCCAGCACAGGGCTCCCAGGTTTCAAATGGGGCACCGACTTGTTCGCCGGAGAACATACAGCGCAGGTCGATTTTGTCGGAGCAGTCGTTGAGCCCGTTGGGCAGTTCGTACACGACGAAGTCGAGGTCGTCCACCGGATTGAGGGGAGTAAGGGAGAAGGTGAGCGAGCCAGCTTCGTCGCAGGTCCACTTGTACCAGGCGGAGCCGCTTTCCTCAGGGCTGCAGGCATCGGTGTCGCAGGCCAAGTTGGAAATTTCATTGAAGTCATTGCCCACGCCGGTCACTCTTTCTACCGTAAAGGAGGATTTATCGCACAGGATGACCCCCGTGTTGCAATCGCTGGAGGGGTCCGGGATGGCGTTGAAGTTGTTGATGCATAGCTGGAAGCTGCCCTGATTGCCATTGCGGGCGCTGACTTGAATATAGTAGGTTTCCCCAATGGTGAGCGGGCCGGCGAACAGCTGCCCGCTGTTGTCGCCAAGCGCATCCGAAAAGCATCCGATACTGGCCAGGCTGCCGCAATCGCCCTCGTAGATGGCGAACTGCGGCAATTCTAGCGTGCCGCCGTTGCTCTGGCCGGTAGCGCCGGATACGCTGATATTGACATCGGTTGCTTCGGCTACGAAAGAGAACCACACGTCCAGGTTCTGTTGCGTATTGGGAAAGCAGCCCGGGGAAGGGCCGTCTTCGGTGGCACCCTCATTGTTGAATGCGCCAACGCCGGAGCACCAGCTATTGACATCGGATAGAGGGGTAGCGGAAGCGCAGTCTTCTCCCTGCGCTAGTCCGGGAAAAGGATTGCATAGCAAGCTACAGGCGATAAGGAGCGGAAGTATAGTTTTCGTCATAGCTTTATCATGTTGTTCTAAGAACAAACGAGCGGCGTAGGCTCGTTGCTGCATGGTCCAAATATTATCCAGGCAATTAATGGTATATACACACCACAGCTTGCTGTGGTTTTGGCAAAATGGGCGCATTCCAAAGATAGAACGGTACCCGACAGATTTTCTTGCCCGGGCGTAGCGGCTTCGGGGGCCAGGTTCTGCTTTGAAGGAGCAGGTCTGTTAGGCCAGGTCATCACCTGTGTGTACAAATTGACTACCTTTGGCGCTATGTTGAAGCAGTGGATCCCCAATGCCATCACCTTGCTCAACCTTGTTTTGGGCTGTTGCGCCATCGTCAGCGTACTGCAGGGGCAGTACGTACTGGGGTTTTGGCTGGTGTTCTTTGCGGTAGTGGCGGACTTTGCGGACGGGCTGGTTGCCCGCTTGCTTGGAGTGCATTCTGAACTGGGCAAAGAGCTGGACAGCATAGCCGATACGGTTTCTTTCGGGGTGGTGCCGGGCGTTATTTATTACCGCTTGCTGTCGGAAGCTTTGGGAAATGTGGAAGCGGCTGGGTTGGTTCACGCAGCATTGCCGGGCTTCTTAGTAGCCGCTTTTTCCGGCTTGCGATTGGCCAAATTCAACTTGGACACCCGTCAGACGGAAGGCTTCATCGGTTTGCCCACACCTTCTAGCACGATGTTTACCGTGGGGCTTATGCTTATTTATGCACTTGATACGTATGGCATGGGAAGTACGGTGCTGCAACCGGTTTTCCTTTACACCTGTATACTGCTGCAATCCTATCTGCTGATCGCCGAGGTTCCTATGTTTGCGCTGAAGTTCAAAACCTTTGCGTGGGCGGGCAATGAGGTTAAATTTACCTTTACTGCTATAGCCGTATTGCTGCTGATTTTCACCAAGGAGTTCGCTTTTTCAGCAGTAGTGGTGCTATACGTGCTGTTCTCCATCATCAAGCATTTGGCTAAAGCGAAATGAGTGTATGAATTTTATTGCCCAAGCAAGAGTGGTAACCTACGATGAGCTGCCCGGCTCCCACGGAGAAGCGGTAGCCGATAACATAGAAAACAGAGCTCAGCAGAGCGTGGAGGGCCGCCATATCAGGAAGCACGCCTCCATGCAGGTAGCAGCCAAAAAGAAAGCAGCCCGCAAAAAGCTGCTGGCTGATGCCATTTTAGAAGATTGCACTATCACCCTCAAGCCTGCTTAAGCTATGCTCTACCTAGTCCCTACGCCAATTGGCAACTTAGAAGATATTACGCTGCGCGCCCTGCGCATTCTGAAGGAAGCTGACCTCATCCTCGCCGAGGATACCCGCGTTTCTAAAAAGCTGCTTTCTCACTACCAGATTGATACGCCCCTGCGCTCCTACCATGCGCACAACGAGCACGCCATCACAGCAGAGCTCGTAGGCCAAATGGCGGGAGGCAGTACACTGGCCTTAATATCCGATGCCGGCACGCCGGGGATATCCGACCCGGGTTTCTTGCTGGCCCGAGCCTGCCAGGAAGCAGGCATCCGGGTAGAAGCGCTGCCGGGGCCTACGGCTTTTCTGCCTGCTTTGGCAGCCTCTGGCCTGCCCTGCGATAAATTCCACTTTGAAGGCTTTCTGCCCCACAAAAAAGGAAGGCAAACCCGCCTGCGATACCTGTCCGAGCTTCCAGTCACCTTTGTGCTGTACGAGTCCCCATTCCGTTTGGTGAAATGCTTGCAGCAATTGATGGATATTTGCGGGGAAGACCGCATGGCCTGCGTTGCCCGCGAACTGACTAAACTGCACGAAGAAATCCGTACAGCTACGCTCGCTGAGTTGCACCAGCACTACGGCAGCCAATCCAAAGTAAAAGGCGAAATTGTGCTCGTGGTATCGGGGCGCTAGCTATTTCACCAGCAACTTGCGGCTCAACTGCTGCCCATCGGCCCAAATGCTGACCCAATACAGGCCAGGAGTAAATCCGGAGATATTCAGCCCATTGCGCAGCGGGCCGTCGAGCTGCTGTTGCAGCACCTTCCTGCCCTGTGTATCCCGTATTTCCAGCAAGCCTTTTTGGAAGCGGTTGGGCAATTTCAGGTACAGCTCGTCGGTAGCCGGGTTGGGGAACAGCTCAAACGGCTGATTGGCCGGAGCTACTTCCTGCTGACTGGTAGTGCTTTCGTCATAGATGGTGAGCACGGAATTGTGCGTAAGGTCATGCGCGATGGTATCGCGGTTGCTGTCAATCAACACTACGCCATCAACAAGGATGTCAAAGGAAGTTTCCGGCTCCGAACGGCCCATGATGATGTCCGAGCTGATGATGAAGTTCATTGTAGCCACTCTTCCGTCACCGTTCTTGCCATTGCTGTTGCGGCGGCTCCAGGCTAGGTCGTACCTGCCTATTTCGTAGTCCGCCAGGTCCTTCTGTACCTCCAGCAGCTCTTCCGGAGGGCCGAAAAAGGCATCTTCGTTGTACTGAGCAGTGATGGAGTGGGTAACGGTCAGGCTATACGGGTAGAGCATGTGGAAAGCCATGCTGTGCAAGTCTTCCACGGGCAAGTCGTCGGTGCCGATGTACACGCCGGCGGAAAAGTTGATGAAGTCCGGTGAACTCTCGCTCACCACAATCTCCGTGGTATCAAACTGCAGGTAGACGGGAGGCGCGCCCGGAGTCGGTGGATTGGCTGTTTCGAATGCCGGGAGGTAATTTTCCTGAATGGCGGCAACATCCGCTTCGTCGATTACTCCATTGCCGTCGCAATCGGCATGCTTGAAGTCGACATTATTGATGCTCGTTTCCCAATCCTCTCCGAAGTTGGGTGCCCAGAGAATAGGGTTGGAGGGATCGGGGAACAGCTCACGCTCCGGCCCTGTCAATCCAAATCCATAACCAATATTGGACAAGTCGTAGATATTGGCTAAGCGGTCGCCGTTGGCATCGCCGGGGTATATGCAGTCGGTGTTGTTGCACATGGCATCCGGCGAGTCTTCATAGACATGGAGGCAGAAGGTGTCGCTGCAGCCAGCCTCATTCCAGACACTCAGGCATACTTCGGTAGTGTCAGCCGGCATAATCGCCAGCCAGGCGCTACCTTCTGTGCCTCCGCTTACGGCTTCGCCATTGAAAGACCAAGCAAGGCTATCGTAGTTCGTTGAAGTGTTAAAAAGATAGAAAGTGTCTGCGGCGTACTGATTGAACATGAAGCCTGCTTCGCAAGCCTCAGCGCAGCTGCCTTCCGTCCAGGATGTCAATCCGTGCTCGTACTCCGCTACACAGGCGTTGTAGTACTCTTCCCCATCGCACCCGCAAACCGGCTGATACTCGGAGGGGCAATTGACCGCCTCATCAATTTGTTGAGGGTTGATGCAGTTGTCCTGAGCATGCAGGGGAAGTGCAAACAGACCGGCGATGATAAGAATTTGAAGGTGTCGGGTTTTGAGTTGCATAGCCATGTGTTTAAGAAAACGATCCATATTGCAAAAATGCTGTCAGAGACCTATGCGATAAAGGACAAAAAACGTAAATTGTCGAGCACTGATTGCTTTTATATTGGTTTAAATTACTGATTTTCAGTATTTTGTCTAGTTTTTTAACCCGTAATTGTGAATGGTTTTTATGCTGAGCCCAAAACTGATTTCTTTTCTTGCTTCTTTCTCTTCGGCGGAACAGCAATCGTTTGCCTGCTATCTAGACGCTCCTTACTTCAATCAAAACAACGCCCTGTCAAAGCTGTTCATGCTCATTCAACCCAGCTTGTCGGAAGCAAAAGTAACAAGGAGTCAACAAATTCCACGGCTAAGCAAAGCGCACATCTGGAAACAACTTTTTCCGAAAGAGCCCTACAACGACGCTCGCCTGCGGCGGTACTGCTCTGACCTGCTGCAGGCGGCTTATCAGTACTGCTACATAAGCATCTGCTTATCAGACGAGAAAGAGGAGTTGATCTCCTTGTTGAATCATACCAAGTCGCCAGCTTTTGAAAAGCATTTCAACGGCCTGGACCGCAAGTTTGAGCAGCTTCAACAAAATGGCAGAAAGCCGTCTAGCCGGTACTATGAGCAGCTGTTCAACTACCACATGATACACCACCGTCATCAGGAAGCAAGGGGCGAAAAGCTGAAGGACTTCTCGCAAATCGAAAAGGCAGACTACTATCTGGACTGCCATTACTATCTGCAAAAGCTCAAGCACTACTGCGATGCGCTGGGTTATCAGAACTTCATGTCACGCAAGCCCGATATCCATACCCCTGACGGCTTTCTGGAACAGCTGGCAGGAATGGAGATGGTGCAGCAGGAGCCCTGGCTTCGGGCGTACTATCTCACGGCGCGGATGCTCTCCGCTGACAAGGGGGAGCCCTGGTTCTACGAACTCAAAGAGGCCCTTTTCTCCTCCGTAGATCAATTGCCCCTGGAAGATGCCAATGCTTTGTGCATTCACCTGAGCAATTTCTGTATTGACAAAAAGATCAACATCGGAGAAACAAGCTTTTTTCAGGAGCTTTTTGAGGTCTATCGCCGGGCAATCGAGGCGGGGCTGTTGCTGAAAGACGGGTTGCTGACCCATCAGGACTACAAAAATATCATCTCGGTAGGCTTGCACATCAAGGAATTCAGTTGGGTGGAATACTTCATACAGCAGTACACCGAGAAGCTGCCCGAAGAGCATCAGGAAAATGCTTTGACCTACAACCTAGCCAAAGTCTACTTCCATCAGGGGCGCTATGAGAAAGTCATTGAGCAACTCCGGGAGGTAGAGTACCAATCGCCGGTCTACGCGCTGGGCAGCAAACTGCTGCTCTTGCTGACGTACTTCGAGATGGGGGAGTTCCTGGCGCTGGATTCCCTATTGGACAGCTTCCGGATTTACCTGCGGCGCAACCAGCAAATCTCGAGGGAGGTCAAACAACAGTACCTCAATGTCATCCGCTTCACTCGGAAGCTTTCCCGCATCAACCCAGGAGACGAAAAGACGCTGCTGAAGATCGAACAGCAGGTTGGGAATTGCAAAACCCTGGCCGCCCGGCAGTGGCTGGGGGAGAAAATTGCGGAATTGAAATAGTACTTTTGCGGTATGCCTGAAAAACTCCGCATCGAACGCTATAACGAAGACTGGCCCCGCCTCTACAATCAAGAAAGGGAGCGCCTGATGGCCTGCCTAAAGGGCCTAAGCCCGCGGGTGGAGCACATCGGCAGCACAGCGGTGCAGGGGCTGGGGGGCAAGCCGGTCATTGATTTGCTCGTCGGTTACCCGCCGGAGCAGCCGCTGGAGGCATTGGTGCCGCTGCTACTGGCGGCTGGCTACTGCCACTACGCTTGTTACGACGGGCGGGCTCAGGGCCGCGCATTCTTCGCTAGGCTACAAGACTGCTCCGGGGCTGTTTTTTCCGATTTGGGCGAGCTGCCCAACCCGGAACAGCATCCGGCTACCCACCACCTGCACCTGACAGCTTACGGTTCTGCCGCCTGGGAGCAGTACTTGTACGTGCGCGATTACCTCAGGCAGCACCCTATCGCCCGGGATGCCTACCACCGCATGAAGGTGAAACTGGAAAAGGGCGTATGGGAAAGCCACCAAGACTACGCACAGGCGAAACGGGCGTTCATCAGCCGAATCGAGCGGCTGGCCGAGTTGGGGAAAGGGGGCTGAAAATGGAGATGGAGAGGACCTTCTCTCTCTATAAATCGATGGAGGGTAAAGCCATGCCATTAGCGCTTATCAGATGAACAACGCTTCTTGTAAGCAGCGCCTTACGCATCAGATTAAGAGATGTTTGCAGCTTGTTCCTGTTGCAAATCAACGCTTTACGAACCCTCGCAATGCGGCGGGGCAGGCTTTGGCGTCCGGTTGTTCGGTCATTTAATCCCGACATTTATCGTCGGGATGTAAACACCCGCTAAACTCGAATTTAGTGACTTCGCCAGAGCCCTGCCTACCTGACGGGGGGCAGGAAATCATAAATCCTTGATTTTCAATACGAAACCGCTCTAAACAAGCTCTAATACAGCAGGAATGCCCCCAACGAGCAGCTTTTGTCAGGCAAATGTAATTTTTTAGTACATTTATCCCAACCAAAACCAAACACCTATGCAAACCCGCACCTCACTTCCCTTGCTCGTGGGCCTTATGCTCGGCTCGCTGCTCCCCGTTTCGCTATCCGCCCAGCAGTGGCAACGCGACTCGGTCTACATCCGGGACGGCGTGCCAGGCACTAAAAATTTCACAGGTAAAGAACGAGTCTATTTTCAGGATTACAACGACGCGGGCAAGCCCCTGCTAATCCTCACCCAACGCCGCAATAGCACGGGAGAGTGGGAAAACTGGCGCCGACGGGCCTACACCTACACTGACGGTGAACTGACCAATCTGCTCATTCAGTTCTGGCGCCCCGCGGTGCAAAGTTTTGCCGACCGGGCCGAACGCACCTACGCCTACGATGCCGAAGGCAATATGCTCAGCAAACTGGCCAAAAGGGCTCCCGCCCCGGGCATGCCCCTGGAGAACCACAGGCAGTGGGCCTACACCTACGATATTGCCGGCAACCCTACGGCGCGCTTGCTGCAAGTCTGGGACGGCGCGCAGTGGGCAAACGTAAGCCGCTTGACGACAAACTATAATGCTGCGGGGCAGCCCACCCAACAACTGCAGGAACGCTGGATAGACGGCAGCTGGGCCAATAACCGCCGCCGCGGCTGGCTGTACGAAGATGGCACCGGTCTGGTCACTACCGTACAGGAGCAAACCTTCGATACTGACGAGCAAAGCTGGGTGAACCAAACCCGGATGCTTTACCAGAATAACAGCCTCGGCTCCTGGACCAACATCGTCAAGCAACACTGGGACGCCGAACAGATGAGCTGGGCCAATGTGGAACGGGAAGAACTGCAGTATAACGCCGGGCTGCAGCTGGAAAATCGAACCTTGTCCGAATGGCAGGGGAATGCCTGGCAGCCCCTCTATCAGTTGTATTACTCCTTGGCGGGGGGCGTCTTTAGCTTGTTTGGCGATATCTGGGATACTAATGAGGGCCAATGGAATCTCTTCGCGCGCCATCAGGCAGCATACGAAGACGGACGCATCATTCAAGACAGAGGTTGGCAATACTGGAGCGAAGGCCAGGAAAGCTGGATTAATGCTCAGGTCAGCGTGCAGCGGCAACACTATTGGTCGGACGTGATGGTCCATACCGAAGCCATTACCACACTTGAGTCTTGTCCTGTGCCTAATCCCTATCGTATGGGTACACCGTTTCCATGCGAAGGCTTGCCGGCCAATCAACCCGTTGAACTGCGGCTGACGGACATGGTGGGGAAAACGGTTTACAGAAAACGCCTCGATACAGCAGCGGCCCTGCAAATGGACGGCACATTACCCGGCGGGCTGTATGTACTCACCATTCAAAGTCAGACCCAAAGGCTGCACGTACAAAAACTGATTATTCTTCCCTAAACCCTGTCAAAAAGAACGACATGAAACCGATCCTGCTATTTACACTCTTGTTTTGTACTACCATCAGTACCGCCGCCGCTCAATCCGGCGACGACGGCCAGGCAGCTTTTCCAAACATGCGCCGGACATGGCCGGTAGATTCCTGTCTGTACTTTGCCGACCCTTTCCAGTTTCGTATACAGTCGGTCAATATCCTGTCGGGCAGCAATAGCCAGGAAAACATTACACTCTTCCGATCGGTCAACAACCCTGATCAGATGACCATGGGCAAGGGGCGTTTTCTCACCCTGCTGGACTCCCTCGCGGCAGCCGGCATTACGCTGGAGGCCGGCTCGCAGGGCAATATGCTGCTGACCCTGGACGAGAGCACCGATAATGCGGAAAACTGGCCCGGCGGCCAACCGCCATTCCCGCTTGTACTCTATGGCTTCCTGCAAAAGGTGGGCAATACGGTTATCGATCCGCCCATGCCCATCACTATGCAGGTGCAGCGGCTGCAGGTGGAGGATACGTCACAGTAGGCTATGAGGGCGGCCTGCTTTTGCTCCATTCTAAATAAAAAGTAGGTCTCTACTGAAGGCAAACGCCTCGCTGATTCGTCTTTTGATCAAAACATCATGCGACACCCCCTCTTTTTATTGGTTGCCAGCCTGCTGATCGGCTTTTGGGCCTGTGAAGAAGACTCTGCTCCTACTCCACCAAGCACAACGGCCGCCGAGCTACCTTTGCTCAGCGCCGGTCAGCACATCGGCATGATTACCGGTTTCAACCCAAGTCAGCCGGCAGCGACGGAAGATTCAATAGCAGCCCGTTGGCAAGAGGCGCTTGATGCTGGTATGTCCGTAGGCAGACTACAAATCGACTGGCCGGAGCTGGAGCCCGCACCGGAGCAATACGATGAAGCGGCGCTACGCGGCCGGCTGGAAACACTATCCGAACAAGGGCTTCAGCCTTTTCTCACCCTGCCCGCCTACGATAGCGACGGTCCCGTACTCCCCGCCGACTTACAAGGAATGGCAATAGACGACCCGGCACTGATTACTCGTTTCCAGCAGTTGATGGACTGGGTGATCCCACTGTTGGAAGAAAAAGGGGGCTGGGGCATTACCATTGCTAACGAGCCCGATAACTTTTTTGCCGAAAGGCCAGAACTAGCGGCACAGATTCGCACCTTTTTGGTCGAAAGCCGCACGCACATCCACGAACTGTCGCCCAGTATGGCCGTAACCGTCACGCTCAATATCGGCAATATGACCGCGAGCCGGGCGGAGATGGAACTCCTGCGCCCGGAAATGGATATTGCGTGCTTCAACCTCTATGGATCAGGCTTATTCCCCATCGACCAACCCTACACAGAGGTAGAGATTGAAGCTGAAATCGACGCTGCCCTGGACTTTGCCCAGGAAAAAGCTGTCGTCTTTCAGGAACTCGGCATGCACAGCAATACCGATTTGCTCAACAGCTCGGAAGCCATTCAAGCGGCTTTTTTTGATACCTTTTTCAGCCGGATGCAGACCGAACCGCAGATGCGGGCGGCTTTTGTGTTTCAGCTTGTCGACTGGTCGCCCGAGGCCATAGCCGTACTGAATACGACCTACGAAGAAGGCGTCCCTGAAGAGTTCATCGAGCAGTACAGTGCGGTGCTCGCTTCCATTGGTTTGATACAGTATGAGGATGGAAGGCAGAAGGCAGCCTGGGGGCGTTTGCTCCACTGGGTGGAGGTTTTACAGTAACGGCAACAATTTGGAGAAAAAGCCGGGCAGCGGTAATCGCTGCCCGGCAAGGAGCTAAGGTACCACCATCAGAGGTGCAGCCAGGTTCCCCCCTGCCTCCGCTTGCCACCTTAACCAATAGATTCCGGGCTTCAAGCCCTGTGGTTCAAACGGAAGGGTGGTTAATGCATCTGCATACATGCTTCGTTGCCAAACGACCTGGCCGTTCGAGCTGTACAGGGACAGCATCCCCGCTCCGGAGGCCTGCGGGATTATTTCCACCTGACATGCTTCAGCGCAGGGGTTGGGGTAAACCCGTATACCGGATGCAGTCGGGGTTGCGGCTCCGCTCTCGTTCTTCGCCATGGATTGATAGTAGCGGATACCCTGCAAGAAGTTGAGCTCTATCATCCGGGGCCGGCAGTTTTTATCGAAACCCAGGTCCACTTCTACGTACAGCCTTGTTCTGTTTGCCGCATTACTATTTGGTGTAAAGGTATTGCTGCCCGCGTTGTAGGTGCCGGCAGGGTAGTTGCCCTGCTCATCGATCCACCAACCGTTGATGGCTACGTTAGAGAGGCTGCCCAGCCCAAGTGCGTTGTTCACGGCTTGCCCAACGTAGGCCGGGTCAGCGATGGGCGCTGCTATGACCCCGTTGTTGGTCAGCTGTACACCGTCAAACGCGGCGTGTATGTCTTCAATTACACCGTTATTCGTGATATTGCCGCCACTTTGGTTGAAGTGCTGCCCCTGATAGGAGGTGAAGAGGAAGGCGTCATTGAGAAAATCTGCCCCGCTACGGTTGGCGATCTGTTCAGGGCAGTGCGCCTCGCCGCAGCGGCGGTTGTGGAAATCGTTTCGGTTGTATATGCTGCGCAGCCCATCTGCAGCGCACTTCAGAACAGCATCGCTGTTGTCAAAGCTGGCGTTCTGATAGTTGTCCAGGCTGGTGCCTGTAATCGCCTGCATTTGCAGATTACCGCCGTTCCAGTTGCGGAAGATGCTACTCCCCTCATTGATGATACCGTCTCCGTTAATATCCGTAAGGAATAAATCGCCTTTGTTCAGGATGATGCCATCCAGGTTTCGAATGCCTACCGCTCCAGTCTCAGCAATACTCAGTGTGCCGTGAGCGAGGTTGCGGAAGGTAGCCTCGTTATGCAGCCCCGAGATAGCGTTTGGTGCTGTACGGATGACGATTTCTCCCTGATTCTTGAACAGGGCGCTCAGCGTGTTTTGGAGGCCCTCCTCTTGAAAGCTCTCAACTTCTATCTTTCCGGTCTGGAAATTGGTGAATATACCGTAGTTGCGGATACCCAAGTTTTCGGAATCGTGTACCTTCAAGCTGCCATAATTGAGAAAGCTGCAGGGAATATCATTGATCATGCCAGCTCCCCTGAACAAGAGCTCGCCCTGCTGATAGTTGGTAAGCTCCCCTCCCTGCATATTTATAAGGGTATAAGTAGAGTCACAGTTAATGGTGATCACGCCATGATTGTCTATTTCGCCCGAATTTTTCAAGCCGTTTTCAAAAATTGCATCCATAACAATCTGGCCAGAATTATAGAGGGTACCTTCCATTCTCCACCCATGATGATCAAATTGGAACAGATCCATTTTCCCTTTATTCACAACCATTCCTTCTGTCAGCAGCCCATTGAAGCCTGCAACCTGTCGGATCAGGAATGTTCCATTGTTGATAAGGGCCGATGCGCTGCTGCAAAAGATTGCACTGGAAGGCGCTGAGCTTAACATCACTATGCCTTCGTTCATCAAGTCACCGTTATTTTCAATCAGGTAGGTGGCAGTTACCCCCGTGCTGCCTTTTACTTCCAAGTAGCCGTAGTTGAACAGGTTGCCGTCTATATCTACGAAGTCGCCTCCTTTGGGGTAGATATAGAGGTTGCCTGGCTTCATGATTTCCAAAGTCGCCGCTGATTCAATGTGAATACGATTGAGGCTTTTAGAAGAATACAGATGGACGTTGCCACTGCTGATCACCACTTCATCGCCTCCACCGGGTATTCCATACGGGCTCCAGTTAGCAGGGTCTTCCCAGTCGCTGATGCCGCCTATCCAGTTGTAAGTGGTAGCCGGCAGGTTAAATACAATAGATAGCAGGAGCAGGGAAAGTACATTTCTCATGGTTATGTTATTTTTTAGGAGTACAGGGCCAATGTGCCCCATTCGGGATTTGTATCGCTTGGTAAAAGTAGAAGAGATAATGCGGTCGGGCGTACTGGAAAACGGTGTCGCGCGAACTACTGGAATTCCGGTAAAAAAGGGGGAACACAGGCTGCGAAATTACTACAGGAAAAGTATTGAAATGGTCAGCTTTTCACCGGAGAGCGAGCCAATCCATAGAGCAGTGCACCGGCTGCGTAAGCTGGCACATCCCATACATCAGAGGTAAAAGAACTGCTCCAGGCCGGAAATGCCCACTCGAACAATAGTGCAAAAAACAGGGTAGCCACTGCTATTTCCCAGAGCTGCAGCGCCTGCCAGCGGTAGCGCCATTTGCGTTCCCAATCGAGTAGCCCGAGCAGTATAGGCATGGATAAAAAAGGGTCAAGGTAAGCGTGCAGGAAGGGGATGTTCCAGCCGCAGCCTTTCTGCAGCAGCTGATGCAAGGCAAAAAGCATCAGGCTGCCCCAAAACAATTGCCGCTTGTTCATAGGGCAGCGATGAGGGCGAAAATCAAACCGATCAATAAAAAGGGCGAGAGCAGGATGACAACGATGATCAGGAGAATGCGCAGCAGCACCTTGCCGATCAGCAAGAGAAGGCTGTCCTCTTTGCCAAGCCTCAGTTTTTCATCAATGGACTGATAGCCTTCTCGCATCTGGCCGAGCGACTTGTCCATAACTTTCTTTTTTTCCGGGCTAGGCTCCTTTTCCATACTATTTGGTATACAACGAATGAGTTAGTAAAGATTAGGACAAGTTGCCCGCGCCTTCGTTCGCAGGAAAGCGGTTTTTGCATCAAAGCCCTTCCGCTATTGTCACAAGCTCGAGCAGTTTCGCCCGGTAGTCAAACGCATCTTCCCCTAACGCTCCAGCAGCCAGCTCCTTAATCCCAGGCCAGTCCAGCGCTTTATTGCTGCTGGAGCCTCGGAGTTTCATACCGAAGGCAGCAACGGCAGCAGAAAAACGGAAGGCATCGGTAGTGGCCGACAGCGCAGTTACTTCCTTCGGCAGCGGGAAGGAGCGCAAATGGCTGGCTCCGCCCTCGGGCGCTTTGTACCGCAGTTGCAAAAATGCCAGCTCCCGCGCTTGTCGGCCCCGGCGGCTCAGCCCGGTCTTTTGGTAGCGTAGCCCGGCGCTGGCTTCCGCTGCTGGCTGCAGGTCGATTTCGTACAGAGCAGTGACCGAGTGCCCCGCTCCCAGCTCACCAGCATCTTTGGAATCATTCGCGAAGTCTTCGTTGTCGAGCAGGCGGTTTTCATAGCCCACCAGCCGGTAGGAGTGCACTACCCCAGGATTGAATTCTAACTGCAGCTTTACATCTTTAGCGATGGCGAAGAGGGTGCCCGGCAGCTCCTCCACAAATACTTTTTTAGCTTCCGCCAAATTATCGATGTACGCATAATTGCCGTTGCCACGGTCGGCCAGCAGCTCCATCTTATTGTCTTTGTAATTGCCCTGCCCGAAGCCGAGTACCGAGAGAAAAACACCGGATGCCCGCTCCTCTTCGATCAGCTCCGTCAAGCCGGCATCGCTGGAAACGCCTATGTTGAAGTCCCCATCGGTAGCCAGGATCACCCGATTGTTGCCTTCCGGCAAAAAGTGCTCTCGTGCTACCTGATACGCCAGCTGTATGCCCGCCCCGCCAGCCGTGGAGCCGCCTGCCTCCAAGCGGCCTATAGCATCTAGTATGTCCTGCTTTCGGCTGCCGGGAGTAGACGGCAGCACAAGCCCAGCTGCCCCGGCATACACCACAATTGCTATCTGGTCCTTCGGCCTCAGCTCTTCTACCAGCAGGCGCATCGCTTTT
Source organism: uncultured Phaeodactylibacter sp. (assembly GCA_964397205.1). Taxonomy (GTDB): domain Bacteria; phylum Bacteroidota; class Bacteroidia; order Chitinophagales; family Saprospiraceae; genus Phaeodactylibacter. The sequence continues at coordinate 47,948 of CAYNIT010000001.1, forward strand.
TTAACAAGGCCCAGCTTTTTGCGGGTCACCATTGAGCCTGAGACATCAAGCAGGAATACCAAATTGCTCGGTGGCAGCTGGTTCGATTGCATCCGCCTACCCTGCAGGCCAATGTGCAGGAGGTGGCGGTCGTTGTTCCAGGGGCAAATGGACAGTTCCGTATGCAGGGCAAACGGCCTGTCCTCCGTCTGCGGGCCTTCGTAGCCATAGTCAAAGTAGTTGATCATCTCCTCAATGCGCACGGCATCCTTGGGCGGGCGCTGCCCATGCCGCAAAAAGCGGCGCACATTGCTGTAGGAAGCCCGGTCTACATCGATGGAAAAGGTCGAAATCGGGCTCTCCCAGCTGCGTTGCTCCGTATTTTCCGCTATCGGGGCATAATCCTCCGTATTATAATGAGAAGGCGGCTGGCTTTCGGGCTGATCAGAAAAGAAGCGGCCGGTGGCCGGAAACGGCTGTTGGGAGACCACCTGATGGGACTCTTCATAGGTTTCCGGGTCAATATTCAGAATGGTATCCAAATAGCCGGTATAGGGCATTTCGATCAGCATAGTGTCCGGCGCTACTGCTACTCGCTGTGTAGCGTGAAAGGGGTAGCGGACCAGCAGGCTGTCGGTGCCAGGAGGGAGCGGCAGCTCGAAAAAACCGCTACTATCCGTTATTGTTCCGTTGTCTGAATGAGCTGCGTAAACGTGGGCAGCAAAAAGGCCGCGCCGCTGCGCTGCGTCAATTACATAACCCTTTGCGGTGCTCTGCCCGTAAATGGGAGTATGGAATAGCGCAATGCAAAAAAAGACAAGCCCAAAGGCGGTACGTGGCATGCTGGAAAAATTTTGAAGTTACGGGAATGTAGTTCGTATCGGCATAATGCAAAAACCGGCTTTTGGTACAGCGATACAGCTATTTATTACTATCCTTTACCAATGGCTGCGATTTTGGCTTTTATATTCCTTTGGTGTACCCGCTGCGTTTGACAAGACTCATCCCGGCAGGGTGACAAAAGTCACCCCCCTTGTCGGTTCCGGCCTATAGTTTTATCGCCGTTGGCGAAAGCCATTACCTAGTTCGCAAAACATCAGCTAAAAAATGAGTACAAGCCCATTTTTGAGCAACAGCATTGTCCGGAAAAACCTGATGGCCTTAACTGGCTTGTTCCTATGCGTTTTTCTGGTTGTCCACCTCGCAGGCAACCTGCAGCTCCTTTTGCCCGCCGAACAGGCACAAGAGCAGTACAACCACTACTCCGAGCTGCTGTCTCACAATATCCTCATCAAAGGGATTGCTTATCTGCTTTACGCAAGTATCCTGGCGCACGCCATCTATGCGCTGATCATCACGATTCAGGCGCGCCGTGCGCAGGGGCAGACGCGCTACGCCTATGACAAGCGGCATCAGGTCTCGCCCTGGTACAAGCGTAATATGGGCGTACTAGGTGCTTTGCTGCTCGTCTTTATCATTATCCACATGCGTGACTTCTGGTTCCAGTACAAATTCACGGAGATGCCGGTGGATGCGCAGGGGCGGAAGGACCTCTACACCATCGTAGCAGCCGCTTATCAGCAGTGGTGGTACGTTGCGCTGTACGTTTTTTCCATGCTCGTATTAGGGTTCCATCTGCTGCATGGCTTTCACAGCGCCTTCCAGAGCCTGGGGCTGTACCACAGCAAGTACAACCGCTGGGTCAAATGGGCTGGCCGCGGCTACACGCTGATCATCACCGCGGGCTTTGCAGTGATTCCGATTTATATGTACTTCACCCAAAACCCTGCGCTGCCATGAACTTAAATGCGAAGATACCCGAAGGTCCGCTGGCGGAAAAGTGGAACCGCTACAAAGCGACCTGCCGCCTCGTGAGCCCCAATAACAAAAAGAAACTCGACATCATCGTAGTCGGTACTGGCTTAGCGGGCAGCTCGGCCGCTGCTTCCTTCGCAGAAATGGGCTACAAGGTCAAGTCTTTTTGCTTTCAGGACAGCCCGCGGCGGGCGCACTCCGCTGCTGCACAGGGTGGCGTGAACGCCTCCAAGAATTACCAAAACGACGGCGACAGCACTTTTCGGATGTTCTACGACACCCTCAAGGGCGGCGATTTCCGGGCGCGCGAAGCCAATGTTTACCGCCTGGCAGAATGCTCGGCCAACCTGATCGATCAGGCGGTAGCTCAGGGTGTGCCCTTTGCCCGCGAGTACGGCGGTTACCTCGCCAACCGCTCCTTCGGCGGTGTGCAGGTGCGGCGTACTTTTTACGCTCGGGGGCAAACGGGGCAGCAACTGCTGCTCGGCGCCTACTCCGCCCTGAACCGGCAGGTGGCCGAGGGCAACGTACAGCTCTACGCCCGGCACGAAATGCTGGAGCTGGTCGTCATCGACGGCAAAGCGCGGGGCATCATCGCCCGTAATCTCGACACTGGAGAGATCGAGCGCCACGCTGCCCACGCGGTAGTGCTGGCTACCGGCGGTTACGGCAAAATCTATTACCTTTCCACCCTGGCCATGGGCTGCAACGGCTCTGCCATCTGGCGGGCACACAAGCAAGGCGCCGGCTTTGCCGCCGCGAGCTGGACGCAGATACATCCCACCTGCCTGCCGCAGTCCGGCAGCTACCAGTCTAAGCTGACGCTGATGTCGGAATCGCTACGCAACGACGGCCGCATCTGGGTGCCTAAAAAGGCGAATGACTCCCGGGCGCCAGGCGACATACCCGAGGCAGAGCGCGATTACTACCTGGAGCGCCGCTACCCAGCTTTCGGCAATCTAGCGCCGCGCGACATCGCTTCCCGGGCAGCTAAAGAACGCATCGATGCTGGTTATGGCGTCGGCCCGCAGCGCAACGCCGTCTACCTCGACTTCGCCCACGCCATTCAGGAGTACGGAGAGGGCACCATCCGCGAGCGCTACGGCAACCTGTTTCGCATGTACGAAAAAATTACCGGGCACAATGCCTATCAACGGCCGATGATGATCTCCCCGGCAGCGCACTTCTCTATGGGCGGGCTGTGGGTAGATTATGAATTGATGACGAGCATCCCGGGCCTGTACGCCATTGGCGAATGCAATTTTTCTGACCACGGCGCCAACCGGCTGGGCGCCAACTCCCTGCTGCAGGCTTGCGTGGACGGCTACTTCATACTGCCGTATACCATCGGCAATTACCTGGCGGACGAACTGCGGGCAGGTAAAATTTCCCCCGATCAGCCTGCTTTTGCAGAAGCAGAACAACGGGTGCGCGATCAGCTGCAGCGCCTCATCGACATCAATGGCAACCGCACCGCTACCGACTATCACAAAGAGTTGGGCGAGCTGCTGTACGATAAGTGCGGAGTCCTGCGAACGCGGGAGGGGCTGGAGGAAGCCATCCACAAAATACGCGAGCTGCGCGCCGACTTCTGGCAGAACCTGCGGGTGCCCGGCGATGCCGGCTACGTAAATTCAGAATTGGAAAAAGCCGGCCGGGTAGCCGACTACCTGGAGCTGTCAGAGCTGATGTGCTACGATGCCCTCAGCCGGGAAGAGTCCTGCGGGGCTCATTTCCGCGAAGAGCATCAGACCACAGAGGGGGAAGCGCTGCGGCGCGACGAGGAATACCAGTTTGTGTCTGTCTGGGCATATGCGGGCGAAGATGAGGCGCCGGCGCTGCACCGGGAGGAACTGGAATTTGAAACGGTACAACCTAGCGTAAGAAGTTACAAATGAGAATACACCTCAAAATATGGCGGCAGGAGCATGCGCAGGCGAAAGGGCGCATGCAGGACTACGAGCTGGCGGAGGTCAACCCGGAAATGTCCTTCCTGGAAATGCTTGACGTACTGAACGAACAACTGATCCGCTCAGGCGATTCACCGGTAGAGTTCGACCACGATTGCCGGGAGGGCATCTGCGGGCAGTGCGGCCTGTTTATCAATGGACGCGCCCACGGCCCGTTGTCGGCCACCACCACTTGTCAGCTGCACATGCGGCATTTTAAGGATGGGGCCACCATATACGTGGAGCCCTTTCGGGCAAAAGCCTTTCCTATTGTCAAAGACCTGCGGGTGGACCGCTCAGCCTTCGACCGCATCATTCAGTCCGGAGGTTTCATTTCTACCCGTACCGGAGATGCGCCGGAGGCCAATGCCATTCCCATCGGCCATCAAGCTGCTGAGGATGCCTTTGATGCAGCTGCCTGTATCGGTTGCGGGGCCTGTGTCGCTACTTGCAAAAATGCCTCGGCGGCCTTATTCACCGGTGCAAAGGTGAGCCACTTAGCCATACTGCCGCAGGGGAAGCCGGAATCCGCTGAGCGAGCTGAAAAAATGGTTGCCCAGATGGAAGCCGAGGGTTTCGGCCACTGCACCAATACCGGTGCCTGCGAAGTAGAGTGCCCCCAGGAAATCTCCATAGAGCACATCGCCCGCATGAATTTTGAATACAACAAAGCCGTAGTGCTGGATAAGTAAATACAACATGGAACAAAAGCTTCAATCCTTACTCGAAAAAGTACAGCAGGAAGGCATAGAAAAAGGCCAGGAAGTTGCCAATAGCCTGATTCACGATGCCGAGCAAAAAGCTGATGATATTGTCTCAGCTGCCAAGCGAGAGGCAGAGGAAATTCGCAAGCAGGCACAATCGGAAGCCGACGAGCTGAAGCGCAATGTCACCTCTGAACTCAAGCTGTCTGCCCAGCAAACCATCAGCGCCCTGAAGCAGGACATTACCGAGCTGGTAACAGCGAAAGCAACAGAGCCGCCCACCAGCGAAGCCTTCCAGGATAAAGATTTCCTGAAAGGCATCATTCAGTCTTTGATTGAGCACTGGCAACAGGAAGGACAGGGCACCGCTCTGCGCCTTTCGCCGGATCGCGAAAAGGAACTGTACGAGTACTTCGAAGCGCGGGCACAGCAAAGCCTGCAGGAGGGGTTGGCCGTCAAGCCAGACCCGAAACTGTCACAAGGTTTCCGCATCGGCCCCGAAGACGGCAGCTACGTCGTTTCCTTTACCGAGGAGGACTTTCAGGCCTTTTTCGCTGATTTCCTGCGGCCGCGCACCAAAGAACTGCTGTATGGAGAGGCTTGAGCGGCGCAAAACTTAATTCCACCACCACCACCATCGGGAAAATGAATCAACTGCCAAAACGGGACTACTTCTATCTCATCTCCAGCTTGCCGGAGATGGTGCTCGACCAAAGCCGGGCTCCATTCACGATGGCGCAGTTTGTGGCGCAGTTGGAGGAAGAACTAGAAGCGCCGGACTTCGCGCTGGTGCGCCTGTTGTTGCTGCCCCATGACAATTACAATTTGCTTCGGCTCCTCCACATTAAAGAAGAGGAGGACTGGGACGAGCTGGGGTGGTACGAGAAGGTTGCCATGCAGGAGTACCTGAAAGATGAAAGCGGGTTGCCCGCCTACATGCACCGTTTCTATCAGGCTTACCAAAAAGGAGAGCCGGTACAAGCGGCGCAAAGCTGGGAAAACCAGCTGACAGCCCTGTACTACGAATACGCGCTGGACAAAACCGATGGGTTCCTGCACGATTGGCTGGTATTCGAGCGGGACCTGCACAATATTTTAGCTGCCTGGAACATCCGGCAGTACCAACTGAAGGAAGAAGGGCAGCTCATCGGCAGCGGCGAAACCACAGAAGCCCTGCAGCGGTCCCGCGCCCGCGATTTCGGCCTGGGCAGTGCCTACCCGTATCTCAATAGGCTGCTCAGCGAGCTGGAAAGGGACGATCTCACTGCCCGCGAAAAAGCCATCGACCGCATTCAGTGGAATTTTATTGATGAACAGCTTACCTTCCACTACTTCACCGTAGAAGTGGTGCTGGGCTACTTGCTGCAGCTTCGGTTGCTGCAGCGCTGGCTCTCCCTCGATACGCAAGCTGGCCAGGAGCGGGTCCGCGACTTTATCTCAGAAATGGAACAAAAGATCGAACTCACATGACGGTAACGCAGCAACATACTACCGGCCGCGTCAACGGCATCATCTCCAACCTCGTATTGGTAGAAGTAGATGGCCCGGTCGGGCAAAACGAAATCGGCTTCATTCAGCAGGGAGACACGCCCCTGATGGCGGAGGTCATCAAGGTGATGGGCGACAAAGCGTACATTCAGGTCTTCGAAAGCACCCGTGGGCTGAGGCCCGGTATGGAGGTACGCTTCGAAGGGCACATGCTCGAAGCCACCCTGGGCCCGGGCATTCTCTCCCGCAACTACGATGGGTTGATGCACGACCTCAATACCATGAGCGGGATTTTCCTGCAGAGGGGCGATTATACCTCTGCCCTGGATTTAGGCCGGGAATGGGCATTCGAGCCATTGGCGAAAGCCGGCGATGAGGTGATGGCGGGCCACTGGCTGGGGCAGGTGGATGAGAATGGCATACCGCACAAAATCATGGTGCCCTTTAAAATGCGGGGGCGGTATTCCGTTGAATCCATCGTGCCGGAAGGGCAATGCCGCGTTCAGGACACTATCGCAGTGCTTGCGGACGAGCGCGGCAGTAAACACGAAGTGAGCATGCTGCAAAAATTTCCGGTCAAGCAGGCCGTCAAAGCCTACCGGGAGAAGCCGCGCCCTTATCAATTACTGGAAACCGGCGTACGCACCATCGATACCCTCAACCCCATGGTAGAGGGCGGCACGGGATTTATCCCGGGGCCCTTCGGCAGCGGCAAAACGGTACTGCAGCAAGCCATATCCAAGCAAGCGGAAGCCGATATCGTGATCGTGGCAGCCTGCGGAGAGCGCGCTAATGAGGTAGTGGACTTGTTCGTGGAATTCCCGGAACTGGAGGACCCCTGGACCGGGCGCAAGCTCATGGAGCGCACCACTATTATCGCCAATACCTCCAACATGCCGGTAGCCGCGCGGGAAGCATCGGTCTACACCGCTATGTCGATCGCCGAGTACTACCGCTCGATGGGGCTGAAGGTCCTGCTGTTGGCCGATTCCACCTCCCGCTGGGCGCAGGCCCTGCGCGAGATGTCCAACCGAATGGAGGAACTGCCGGGGCCGGATGCCTTCCCGATGGACCTGCCGGCCATTATTTCCAACTTCTACGCCCGGGCGGGCATCGTATACCTCGACAACGGGGAAACGGGCTCTATTACCTTTATTGGCACGGTATCCCCAGCCGGCGGCAACCTGAAAGAGCCGGTGACGGAATCCACCAAAAAGGTAGCCCGCTGTTTCTACGCCCTGTCGCAGTCGAGAGCCGACAGTAAGCGCTACCCGGCTATTGACCCAATCGAGAGCTACTCCAAGTACCTCGAATACCCCGAGCTGCAGCGGACCCTCAACGAACAAATCGAGGAGGGCTGGACCGATAAGGTGAACGAGCTGAAAAACATCCTGCTGCGGGGCAAGGAGGCGGCCGAACAGATCAACATCCTTGGAGATGACGGCGTGTCCATCGACACCCACTTGATCTTCTGGCGCTCCGAAGTGGTGGATGAAATCATCCTGCAGCAAAATGCCTTCGACGAGGTGGATGCCCGCACTCCGATGGACCGGCAGCAGTATATGGTCAACAAGGTGCTGGAGGTAGTGGAAACCTCCTTGTCCTTCGACAGCTACGAGGAGATCAACCCTTTCTTCAAGCGCGTCATCAACGCCCTGAAGCAGGTCAACTATTCCGAATTCGAATCGGATGCCTTTAAGCAAAACATGAAAGAGCTGGAGGATACCCTGGCAGAGCGCAAGGATTGACTCGACAAATTTCAGCGGGAGCGTCTCCCAGCCCGAAAAGAAAAACAACTTAACAACTTTATAAACCGACAACCATGCCCACCGCATTTCAACGCATCTACACCAAAGTAGAAGAAATCACCAAAGCGACCTGCACGGTGCACGCCACTGATGTGGGATACGAGGAGCTGGCCACGGTCAACGGGCAGCTGGCGCAAGTCGTGAAAATCATGGGCGATGAAGTGACCCTGCAGGTGTTTGCGGGCACGGAGGGGGTGCCGACCGACGCTGAGGTCGTATTTCTGGGCAAGGCGCCGAGCCTGAAGGTAGGCGATGCCCTCGCCGGCCGTTTCTTCAACGCCTATGGCAACCCCATCGACGGCGGGCCGGAGGTGGAAGGCAGGGAGCAGGAGATCGGCGGCCCTTCGGTGAATCCGGTGCGTCGCAAGCAGCCTTCGGAACTCATTACCACCGGCATCGCTGGCATAGACCTGAACAACACCTTGGTGACCGGCCAGAAAATACCCTTCTTCGCCGACCCGGACCAGCCGTTCAACCAAGTGATGGCTACCGTAGCGCTGCGTACTGCTGCCGACCGCATCGTGCTGGGCGGCATCGGGCTTACCAATGACGACTACTTATACTTCAAAAGCGTTTTTGAAAACGCCGGCGCGCTGCACCGCATCGTCAGTTTTGTGAATACGACCGAAGACCCGACAGTAGAACGGCTGCTCGTGCCCGACATGGCGTTGAGCGCAGCGGAGTACTTTGCCGTAGAGAAAAACGAGAAAGTGCTCGTGCTGCTGACCGATATGACGCTCTACGCCGATGCCTTGAGTATCGTCTCCAACCGTATGGATCAGATCCCATCCAAGGACAGCATGCCGGGCTCGCTGTACAGTGACCTGGCCAAGCTTTACGAAAAAGCGGTGCAGTTTGATGAAGGCGGGTCGATTACCATCGTAGCGGTAACTACGCTCTCCGGCGGGGACATCACCCACGCCATTCCGGACAATACCGGCTACATTACCGAGGGGCAGCTCTTCCTGCGGCGCGATACGGACATCGGCAAGGTGATCGTTGACCCCTTCCGAAGCCTGTCGCGCCTTAAGCAGTTGGTGATCGGCAAAAAGACGCGGGAGGACCACCCGCAGGTGATGAATGCCGCCATTCGGCTCTACGCCGATGCTGCTAATGCCCGCACCAAGCTGGAAAACGGATTTGAACTGACCGACTACGACGAGCGCACCTTGGAGTTTGCCAAGGAGTATTCCGACAAGCTCTTGGCTATAGATGTAAATATTGATACGGACAAGATGCTGGATACCGCCTGGCAGCTGTTCGCCCGCCACTTTTCCCAGGCGGAGGTAGGCATCAAGCAATCTTTGACCGATCAGTACTGGCCTAAAAACTCTTAAGTCCCTATGGCGATCTCCTTTCAATACAACAAAACATCCCTGCAGCGCCTCAAAAAGCAGCTGAAGATACGCGAGAATGCCTTGCCTATCCTCAAGAACAAGGAGGCCGCTCTGCGCGTGGAGGTGAAGAAGGCCCGTAAGGAGGCGGAGGGCGTAGCTCAGCAGCTGGAAGAAACGATACGTCAGCACGAAGGTATGGCAGCGCTGTGGGAGGAATTTGATTTCAGCCTGCTGGAGGTGAAAGAGGTGAAAATGGGGAGCGCAAAAGTAGCCGGCGTAAGCACGCCGGTGCTGGAAGCAGTGAAATTCAACCCTCATCCCTTCAGCTTGTTCAACCGGCCAGCCTGGTTCCCGGCGGGTATGGAATTGCTGAAGGAATGGATCGAATTGGCACTGCAGCGCAAAGTACTGCTGCAGAAGATGGAGCTTTTGGAGTTTGCCCGCAAGAAAACCACGCAGAAAGTCAACTTGTACGAAAAGGTGCAGATACCCGGCTATGAGGATGCCATCCGAAAGATTGAGCGCTATCTGGAGGATGAGGAAAATTTGGCGAAAGCCGCCCAAAAAATTGTGAAAAAGCGCAGCAACAGCGAAGCCTTATGATCGTACCGATGCGGAAATACCTATTCTTGGTTCACCACTCCGACTATGTAGGTTTTCTGGAGGGCTTGCGCCGCCTGGGCGTGCTGCACGTACGGGCGCAGAAAGGCGAGCCCTCGCAGGAGCTGATGGACCGCATGGCCCTGCGGCAGCGGCTGAGTGAAGTCCGCAAAGAACTGGGAAAGCGGGAGGTAGAAGTACAGCGCAAAGGAACGGCTACGGCCGAAGAGGGGCAAGCCGTCGTCGCTGAATACGAGGAACTGATGGAGAAGCTGGAGCCCCTGCAGCAAGAGCGGGCTACAGTACGCAAGGAGTTCGACATTCTCAAGCCCTGGGGGGAGTTTTCCATCGAAACAGTCAAAACACTGGAGGCTGCCGGATTGGAAGTACAGTTTTTCGTCTGCGCGGCCAAAAAATACAAGCCGGAATGGGAAAAGGAATACCCCATTGCCCATCTGCGCAAGCTCGGGGCGGATGCCTACTTTGTGGGCATCACCAAGGCTGAGGAACCCATCGAAATTCCCGGCGTGGAAATGATACCAGACCCCAAAAACGGCACTTTGGAGCTGGAAGAACGGCAAGCAGAGCTGGAACGAGAGATCCGCGAAATCAATGCCCGCCTCGACCGGCTGGCGGAGGTGGGCTTGCCCGCGCTTGATGCGGCACTGCAGGACCTGCAGGACACCACACAGCTCATGAGCGTTATCGAGTACACCCGACGGGAGGCCGATGACCGCCTGATGGTGCTGGAAGGATACGCACCAAAAGGGACGGAGAAAGAACTGGAAGCGCTCTGCGAACAAGAAAATGTCCCCTTTCTGAAAGAGCAGCCCGCGCCGAAAGACCAACCGCCGGTACTGCTGCGCAATTCGCGTTTCAGCCGCTTGTTTGAGCCTATTGCCAAACTGTTCGCGCTGCCTTCCTACGGAGAGATGGACCTTACGCCCTTCTTCGCGCCCTTCTTCATGCTGTTCTTTGGTTTCTGCCTGGGAGACGCAGGATACGGCATCGTGCTGCTGCTGGGGGCAACGATTTACAAATTCCGGGCGGACAAATCCATGAAACCCACACTGACTTTGGTGCAGTTTCTGGGGCTGGCAACTGTCCTTTTCGGAATACTGACCGGGACAGTCTTTGGCTTGAATTTGTTGAATGAGCAGTTTGCCTGGCTGGGGGAGGTCCGCTCCATTATGATCGACAGTGATCAGGCATTTCAGCTGGCACTTATTCTGGGGGTGGTGCAGATACTATTTGGCCTGGGCGTGAAAGCCGTCAATAAAGGCTGGCAGTACGGCTGGATGCACGGCATCGCCCCGCTTGGCTGGATACTGCTGATTCTAAGCCTGGTTGATATTGGCATGACGGAAAAGCTGTTGCCCTATTCTCAGTACGCCGCCTGGGCATCAGTGGGGTTCATTGTATTGTTCAGCGACCCCAATGCTGGCATTTTCGGGCGTCTGGGCAGCGGTGCCTGGGCATTGTACGGCATCACAGGCATTTTTGGCGACTTGCTAAGCTATATCCGCTTGTTTGCCCTGGGCATAGCGAGCGCGATCCTGGGCTTGGTGGTCAATGATATTGCATTGCAAATTAAAGGTTCGATGGATATTGTAGGGCCGATCTTGTTCGTGCTTTTCCTGCTCGTGGGGCATACAGCCAATTTGCTGATCGCCTCCCTGGGCGCTTTCGTCCACCCGATGCGCCTGACCTTTGTGGAATTTTACAAAAATGCCGGCTTTGAGGGCGGGGGAAAGCCCTACGACCCTCTGCGGCAACAGAAGTGATCATTCTTAAACGAAAAAACAAGTAAAAAATATGAGTGCGATTGTATTAGCCTACATAGGCATTGGTTTGATGATTGGCCTTTCCGGCGTGGGCAGCGCTATCGGCGTATCGATGGGCGGCAACTCCACCGTGGGAGCGTTGAAGAAAAACGAGGACGCTTTCGGCAGCTACATGTTGCTCAGTGCCCTGCCGAGTACGCAGGGGCTATACGGCTTTGCCGGTTTTTTCATTATTAATGCCTCCGGCGTACTGACCGATGCTATTACGATGCGGCAAGGTATTGCCATATTTGCTGCGGGCTTTGCCCTCGGGCTGGTAGCGCTGATTTCGGCCATGCAGCAGGGGCGCATCTGCGCCAACGGTATCGCCGGCGTAGGCGCTGGCTACGATGTATTCGGCAAGACGATGGTACTGGCGGTATTTCCGGAGCTGTACGCGATTGTGGCGTTTGCGGCGGCTTTCTTGATCAATGCGGGGCTGTAAAGTATTGTTAAAAACCGTGCGGAAGGAGCAGTTGTTGCTCCTGCATGGATCTAATATACGGAATTGATTTATTCGGTACGCTCGTCTTTGCTATAAGCGGAGTGGTCACCGCTACGGAAAAAGTTTTGACCTGGCCGGAGCAGCTATCGTAGGGCTGGTTACGGCCATAGGCGGAGATACACTTAGGGATGTGCTCATTGGCCAAACGCCGGTGGGCTGGATGAAGGACTTCAACTATTTGCTGATCGTCTTTCACTGCCGCTTTGTTATTTCTTTATCCACGTAATTCGCCGCTTGCGGAAAAGCGTTTTTTTCTTTGATGCGATTGGTATTGGGCTGTTTACTATATTGGGGCGGCAAAGGACATTGGCCGCAGGGCGGTCTCCGTTGGTCGCCCTGCTAAGGGAGGTGGTGTCTGCTGTATTTGGCAGAGTAATCCGGGATGTGCTTTCCAACGAAGTACTGCTGATTTTCCGTTAGGAAGTCCACGCAAGTGCCTGCCTGGCGGGCGGGATGGTGTTTCTGGGCCCGGAGCTCCTGCAAAAAGGAGCCGAAATCAACATCGTATGTTCTATCCTGGTCGTGATACTTATCCGGTATTTATCCGTTCGTTACCACTGGGCGCTGCCATTTCGCCCGCTTAAAGACCGATAATGTTATAGTTGTGGAAGCTGTGGCACTGAAAACATACCTGCAAACTATCGTTCCGCTTTCGGAGGAAGACTGGCAAGCGAGCGCAGGATCCTTTACCCGGGAATTGTTGCGCAAGGGAGATTACTACCTCCGGGAGCAGCAGTACTGCAATAAGATTTCCTTCATCGAGTCCGGCCTGTTTCGTTTATTTTACCTGCACGACGGAGCGGAGAAAATCATGATGTTCTTCTCCGAGCAACAATTCTTCACCGATTACTTTGGCTACCTGAGCCACACCCCTTCTATCCGGCAGATTCAGGCTGTGGAGGATTCCGTTATTTATACCATCACCCGGGAAAAGCTGGAGGCCCTGTTCGCTGCTTCCAAAAGTTGGGAGCGCATCGGGCGTTTGCTGGCGGAACGTTCTTATCTGCTGGCCGTACAGCGGGCCAACCGCCTGCTGCACGACGACCCGGATACCCGCTTTGACGCCCTGCTGCGGGAGCACCCCGGCCTGCTGCAGCGCGTACCGCAGTACATGATCGCTTCTTACCTCAATGTGCAGCCGGAGACGCTGAGCCGCATCAAGCGCCGCCGCATGGGCCATACGAATATCCGCCCTTCTATCCACGATCCGCTCAATCCGGATATCCCCGGCTCCGTTCTTGATCCGGATCAATGACTTTGCCGGCTGATATATAGAGCTTTGTAACGATAGGTTTTTAATCCACTAAAATTCAATCGTTATGAAGCCATTATTTCTGGGCCTGGCGTTTTTGGCGGGTACTGCGCTACATGCAAAGGCACAGCGGCCTGAAGCCAGCATTGAACCTATTGAGATTGAGTACCAGGGAAAAACCGTGAAGGCGCGCTGCCTGCGGGTGCAGTCCGAAATACCGATGCCGGCGGGGCAGGTTTGGGCCAATGTACAAACGCCTGCCCTGTTGCAATTCGTAGCAAAGGGCATGATACGCTTTAAACCGGAAGGAGGCGGCTTTCCGCCAAAGTGGGAAGCAGGGGAGACTTACGGTACTAAAATGCGGCTGTGGGGATTTATACCCTTTGGCGGCACGCACCACTTGTCGGTCGAACGCATCGAGCAGGATAGTTTTACCATCTCCACCCATGAGTGGGACCGGCGGGCAAAAGTCTGGAAGCACGAAATTACGCT
>CAYNIT010000002.1:0-58852 GCA_964397205.1 uncultured Phaeodactylibacter sp.
AACCCGCCTGCTGTGCCAGCGGCCGGCAGGGAGCAAGTTTTTAATCCCAGACGCTGACGGCCTGGACTGTAAGCCTGACATTCATCGTCAGGGGGCAGAATTCACAAATCTTGCGTTGTTAGACTATAAATCCCACCACAATTGCCGTCAGGTCTTCGGAATGGTAATCCAACCGTTTAGCCTTTTTGGCTACTTTCGGGCAATCCTGGAGGATGTAGGCCATGACCTCCCGGTAGCGGTAGTCCCGGCGGTAAGTTTGCTGGTCTTCTGCGATTCCGTAGAACTGGTCGGGGCGTTTGTCCAGTTTTACCAGTCGGCCCTCTGGGACGCGCAGGTAAAAAATCGGTCCTGATGCTTATACAGGCTGAGCTTACCCTTCACAAGCTGCACCATAAACTGAGGAAGGGCGCTCCTTCCTTTTCTCGAGGTGTCCAGGCTCACAAAATGAAGCGGGCCTGATTGGAAGCTTTTTACCTGATCCCCTGAATAAGATTGTCTTTTTGCCTTGCGGTTCTTCTGAAAGACAAGGTGGTTGGCGGTGTCTTTGGGTTGAAATCGATAATGCCGTAGAGCGTATCCATTTCATTGGTCACCAAATGATCTTGCTGCGCAGCAAGTCGATCGTTATTGAAGAGCCCAAGAGAGAGGCACAGAAACAGTGGGATGAAGTTTTTCATACAGCATCTTTTGAAGAAAAGCAACATAAAGTTGAGTATTGCCATTCAAAAGGGGGAAATAATTGCCGAAGTATAACTATTCAGCATACTGCTAATTTGCCACTTGGTGCAAAATTTTGTATGCTACCTCTCCTTTTCTAGGTGGGCGAGGAAGGGCTCTGGCACAGAAAGCCTACAAATTTTGGGTTGGCAGACTATACCCCCGATGCCGGATAGTTGCCATAAAATAAAAAACACCGCCGCATGTGGTTTGTACCTAAAGTATCCGATGTCTTTCGCAGTGTACTAAGCCTGTTTTTGGTAATTGCTCTAACGGCCAACTGCGCGCAGGCTCAACCCCCGCAGGAAGAATGGCCAAGAGCCGGCCTGAACCTAGAGTGGCAGGAGCTCATGAACTGGAGCCCCGCCGTACCGTTCAACAACTTATTCAAAATTGCTGACCCCTTCAGCGGGGCCTCTGCCTACGACTCGCTCGGCTACCCGATCAGCGGGCTGCCGGCAAGCTCGGTCGTCTACATCGGAGACAACCTGCCGGTGGGCAATTATACCCTGAAGTGGGATGGCCAAGGCTCCTTCACCCTGACGGCAGGAGAAGACGACTACAACCTCAGCGGCTCCTGCCCGCCGCAGGGGGTGCCCATTCCCATAACCAACAGCGCTACTTACATTGAGCTGCGTATCAGTGCCACTAACAGCGACGACCACCTGCGCGGTATGCGCTTGTACCTGCCCGGCTACGATGACGACTCGCCCCATCCGTTCAACGACTGTTTCCTGAGTGCCTTCGAATCGCCCATTGATGTCATCCGGCCTATGTGGTGGGCCAGGGTGCCCAATTCAGGCATCCAAAGCTGGGCGGAGCGCCCGAAGCAGCAACAGTATTCCTACGGCGGTGATGTAGACGACAACCGGGGCACCGCCTACGAGCACATGATAGACATCTGCAACCTGACTGGCTCCGATTTATGGATTGCCGTGCCCGTGATGGCCAACGACGGTTTCGTAACCCAACTGGCCGGGCTGATCAAAAACCGCCTGGCAGACTCCCTACATGTCTTCGTGGAATACTCCAATGAATCTCCATGGCACTACTGGTTTGAGTACCACGACAGCGTTGAGCCCGCCGAGGTAGGCCTGGCCGGTTTTCCGGGAGACGACGGCGACATCTACGCCGGGCACAAGTACGCCGCCCGCGCCTCGGAAGTCCTGCAGCTGTTCGATGAGGTGTTCGGCAGCGAAAGCAACCGCCTAATCGGAGTGCTGGGCGCACAATTTGGCTGGACAGCCATGCTGGAACAAGAAATTGAGGCCATCGAATGGCTGGGCAGAATGGAGCTCGTCGATGCCTTTTCGCCCGCCCCCTATGTAGGCGATGCCGCACCGGTCAACGCCCACTGGCCAGATATGGAGGCGGTTTTCGACTCGCTCGATCACTACGTACAGGGCATTATGGACGGCAGCATCGCGCCCGGCCCCAGCGGAGACAAAGGCGATCCATTCACCGACTTCATAGGCCTGGCCGAAGCCTACGACAAACAGTTGGTGGCCTACGAGGCGGGCCAGCATTTCACCTCCTGGCAGGCTGGCTTGACAGAAGAGCAAGTCACTGCCCTCAATGTACACCCTAGGATGTACGCCTGGTACCAGCACTACATGCAGGGCTGGTTCGGCCACGCGCCCATCACCTCCACCCTGGTGTTTTACACCTCCCACACTCCTTGCCCCGGCGGCGGCTCCTGCTTTGGGGTCAAAACGGTCTGCGATCAACCGATCGAGGAAGCCCATAAGTACCGGGCTATCGTCGATTGGCTGGACAATAATACTGTGGTTCAGAACGAAGCCGCCGCAGAGCCTCTGCCGCAGTTGCTGGTCTTTCCCAATCCCACCGCCAATGGCCAGCTGAACGTGCTAACTGGCGGTCTGCCGGCCCGAAACATCCGCCTGCTCGATATGAACGGCAGCGTGGTACGGGAAATCCGCTCCCAAGCCAACGCGGGCCTACTGCAGCTGAATGTGGCCGGCTTAAAAGGCATCTACCTCCTGCTGCTCGATACCGATGCGGGCCTGCTGCGGCGCAAAGTGGTCGTACTGTAGCTCCCTTGGGCAATTGTACAACAGCTTTGTGCCCCTTACAGGTAAAAAAGCATGCAAATCCTCAACAGGCCTTTACAATCACCAAATAATTATATATTTTTGACAAGTTCGCATTGATTTTTTAAGAGAGAGGAGCAAAACTGCTGCCCATACATGATGCCTGAGAATCCCAAAACACTGCTAAGCTATCTGCTGATGGCTTGCTTACCCGCCCTGCTGCTCCACTGCAGCGGAACGGAGGCTTCCACTCCAGCTGATTGCGACTGCCCGCTCGACCCATTCCCCACTGAAGAACGGACCGAAGACGTAGAAGCCGCGGTAGACAAAGCGCCGGAACTAGAGGGCAAGGTAGGAGCTTGGGTGCAACAGGCCGAGATAGCCCTGGAAGGCAAAGCCGGCGGCGGGGCAGACTCCTCCATCTCCAAAATTAAGACCTACACGGAGAACCGTTTCCAGGGGGCGGAGCGCAAAGTTTTCCTATACCGTATACAAAGGCGATTGTACTGCGCTTACTACCAAGGGCTTTGCCAAGACAGCAGCCTGGCCGCTGCCCAGCGCCGGAAACTATCGGAGCAAAAACTGTCGGAATTGGAGCAGCGATTGCTGGGGCCTGAGCCCGCTGAGGCGACTGATACACAGCAGCCCGCCACCGGAGGTACGCCCGCTGCAAAAGCAGAGGCGAGCACAGCTATCGAGGTAGCTCTGCCCAATCCACCCATGATTTACCAAGAAGTTTCGATCAAGAACCGCTCGGGAGAAGAAGTATTCCACCGTACCGGGATCAACGAGCGGGCCATCAGTGCTTGCTGCTTCCCGGCCGGGCAATACCAAATCGAGGCATTTTCCGCTGGGAAAGCCAACCGGCGGACGGGCACCATCGACATACAGGCACCCAATCAATACCAACTGAGATGGCAACAGTGATCCGCTTGCTACTATCTATCACCATCCTATTGCTACGTTGTGCGCAGCCGGCAGCGCAAAGCAATACCCTCAGTATGCCCAAACGGTTTGAAAATTCCGTAGAAGGAGGTGAGCAACTGGCAACGGACCTGACCCTGGAGTACCGCACTGCCTTTGGCCAGTTGGCCCGGCAGTATGGCCTGGAGCTGCGGCAAAACAGGCAGAATGCCGCCTATAGTGTCAGCGGCGCTTTGGTGCGCTCCGCTAATACTTTTCAGCTGTTGGTGGACGTTCACTCCTTTAATGAATTGGTCTTTTCCGAACGGCTGCGCTTCGATCAGCTTTCGGGTATTTCTTCTTACGAACTTGAACAAAGGGTGAACCGATCAGCCATAGCCATCCTGAAAGAAATCCGCTCCATCTATTCTGGTTCTGTTTTTGAGGAAATGGAAGATTTGTATAAGCGGTTTGAAAAAAAATGCCGGCGGGCAGAGCAGAGCCTCGACCCGCGGCTCGTCATGGAAGTGCTGCGCCTGGTTGAAGCCTTCCGGAAGCTGAAGGTGAAAATAGATGCCGAATTCCCTGCCTCAAAGGGCGGCTATCGGACCAACCGCTATGATCAGCAGATCGCCCAGCAGGTCAACCGCCTCAGCCGTTTGCTTATCCTGGAAGACATCAATCAGCTGAACCGGCGTTACCGCTTGCACAACGTCAGGGATGAGCTGCATTCGGAGATCCGCAACCGGGAGCGGGTGGCCGAACGAGCCCAGAAATTGAAAAAGCTGGCCGAACGGGTAAAAGCCGAAGAAGATGTGGCTTTCGCCAAAAAAGTGCTGGAAAACGCTTACCGTACCCTGCAGTCGCTGTACCGGGAATTGGGCAACCAACGAAAAGTAAGCCTGTACGAAGAACTATACCTCACCATCACAAGCTCATAATTTCTTAACTTAAGAGCACGAGTTATGAAAAACATACTAATTTTTACCCTTACCGCTACCTTATGCTTTTCCGCTGCCGCCCAGGAAAAAGACAGCATCCCTGAGCCCGATCTGGAAAAAGAGTACCTCAGCCTGCGGGAGATTGTAAAAGACAGCCTGCTGAAAGCCTATAGCGAGACGGAAAGCAAAATAGCGGAGGGCGTCAAGCGGCTGGCCGCCAGCAAGGAAAGCCGCATGACGAGCCTGAGGCGGAAAATCCTGCTAGATGAGCTGTTCATGGAAACTGCGCGAAACTACAACCGCGAATACCTGGATACCTCCTTCTTCTACGTGTTTGACTATGACCGGGCGGAAGCCAAGCCCTCGGACACGGCTAGGCTGAAAAAACAACTGCAAGTAATTGAGGATTACTACGGCTATCTGCTGCAAAGAGTCAAGAAAAGCCATCCCGAAAGCGAACAACTGCCCGCCATCACCATGCGCCTCTCGGTCATGGGCTTCGCCAGCCCGGAGGGCCCCAAGGCGTATAACCTCAAACTGGCCGAAAGGCGAGCCGAAGCCATACTGAAATTAATCACGCCCCTGCAGGACAACCCCAATGTGCTGTTTTGCCCCATCGCCCGGGGCGAAGAAGTGCTGGAACGGATGATGCCGCTGACCGACCGCCTCAAGCGGAGCGTAGTGCTGCGGATGGACTGCGTGGAATTCGAAACGGATGACGTCTGCAAGTGCTACGAATACGAGTTGTAGCAAATAGGTTTTATGGCCAACGATACCATCAAATCCATCAACAACTTTATCGCGAGAGGCGACTACGGCTCGGCCCTAGACTATATGACACAGGCAGCGAATAAGCTGCTCAAAGATCGAGACATGCAACAGAAGCTCCGCCTGTTGCAGGGGCAGGGAGCTAAGCTCGAGCAGGACTACCGCGCCGGCCACATCAAGTACGCCGATTACCAGGCCGGCAGAAGCCGGATTGGCGAGGCACTGATCCGCTTTCAGGGAGAAATTGAACAGCGGATGGACACCCTAAACCAGGAAGCCCCCGTACGGGATGTGGAAATCGAACTGCTCACCTATACCAACGCCTACGCCTGCACCATTAAGGACATAGACATGCTGGCTAAAACCTTCCATTCCAAAATCCCTAATTTGAAGGAAGTGCTGAAAGCCAATCAAGCTATGTTTGATCAAGTTGATGTGATGTACGACATCCGTTCCATTGAGTTGACCGCTCTGGAAGACGACTTTGCGACCGCCACCGTCCTGCAGCGCACCACCGCCCGCCGCCCCAATTCAGGCTTCCGCGATAATGATCTTACCGCCAGCCAAACTTACATGAAAGATCAGGGCTTGTGGAAGATCTACGCCCAGGTCATGCAGCAGGTCAGGTACCTGTAGGAATAGCGGCTACTGCCTTCTCCCAGCCCTTCGGGTGCCATCCTAGTGCTTTTTTTTATATTTACCCCCCTAAACAAGAAGGTTCCATGACCCGATCCGAGCACCCTGCCGCTACGGGAGTCAACCGTTGGCTCTACATTGGTTTTTCTGCCCTCTGGATGCTGCTCATCCTTGCCACCTATTGGGCGTTTCACCCTTATTATTCCCTCTCGCTCTCCGAGGGCATCAACTACGACATACTGCTGGTTTTGCTGTTGTTGTGCGGCGGTGCACAGGCCTGGCTGCAGTTCAGCAAACGGCAGTACAACGGGATCATGGTGTACGGCTTCGTACTGCTGTTGCAAGGGGTGACGGTAGCACTCTACGGCAGCAAGCAAGACCTATTCGAAGGCAGTGCGCTGGGAAGCGGCTTGTTTTTCATGGGCTTCAACCTGATGCTGCACGCTGCCCTCTTCGCCATCATTCTGGTGATGTACAGCGCCGGCGAAATGGTGGTGAAGCGGCTTTCCCCTTGGTACGCCCGGGGCAGTCAGCGCATACTCAGCATCGCAATAGGCACCAGTCTAGTAGGTTTTGCGCTGCTGCTGCTCGGCCTGGCAGGGCTGCTCTACGGCTGGCTGCTGGCAGCCCTCTTCTTGGCTTTGCTGGCGCTGCGCTGGAAGCCCAGCCTGGATTTCGTGAAAACTGCGCTGATCAAGCCCATAAAAAAACGGGAGGAAAACCCCCTCTGGCAAATCCCCATCTACCTGTTGCTCATCAGCATCGCCATCAACGGCATCTACGCCATAAAGCTCTTTCCCATCGGATTCGACGGGGCGGGCTTGTACATGAACACCACCCACCTCATTTCCGAGTACAACGCCCTGCCGCAGGGCGGGCAAGCCTTCAATTGGCAAGTTTTCCTCAGCCTAGGAGAATTGCTGTACGGGGAAATGTCGCTCACTATGATGATGGCGCATTTGTCAGGCTTGCTATGCCTCTTTGCCCTCTACCGACTGGCCAGGCTGTTCCTGCCCCGGCAGATGGCTTGGCTAGCTGGCGCTTTGTTCTACCTCAGCCCGGCGGTCAATTTCCACCTGACGCTAGATGAGAAAGTCGACCTCGGCTTCCTATTCATCAGCTTATCTACGCTCTTATTGCTGCTGGAGTACCGCCTGCGGTTGAGCGGCAAGAAGCAATTGCCCCAGGGCCAACCCCTTTTCCAGCTGGCGGGGCGCAGCATTACAGAGCAGCATCTGATCTGGTTGCTAACCGGCTGGCTGGCTGGCTACGCCTTCGGCATCAAGTACACCGGCATCATGAGCGTATTCGCGCTGCTGTCCTACATGGCTTACCAACGGGCGGGGGCAAAAGCCGGGATGGGGACTTTAGCGCTGCTGCTGTTTTTGCTCTTCCTGACTGGCGTTTACCAATTCGGGTACTTGGAATTGGGCAATACCCTGCCAATTGCTGTGGCGGGCCTCAGCCTGGCGGCAGCCTTGCCGCTGTCGTTCTTCGGGTGGCGGGGGAAAAAGGCAGCCCTGCGGAGCTTCGCGCAGAGCGTCGCTCTGCTGGCAGCAGGCGGGTTCCTGGTCTTCTCCCCCTGGATGGGCAAGCATTTGCTGGAAAATAAGCGATTGGGGCTGAGCGCTCTGGTGGAAGGGAAATCCCCCGAGCCAGTCGTGCGCGTCAACCTGCAGGAAAAAAAAGGCAAAACGCTGTTTGAGCGCATCAGCCAGAAACTAGAGAAAAGAGGGGTGGAGCTGAGCCCGGAGCAGCAACGCCAGACAAAAGCCATGATACAGGAGTACCAGCCGCAGATTGATGCCTTCTGGCGGGGAGAGTTGAGCGAAGAAGAGCGGGAAAAGTACATCCGCCAAGTGCGCCGCCGCTTCGAGCGGGAGGTCCTCACAGCACAGCAGATCGCTCAGGTCGGCCTCAGCGCAGTGACCGGCAGCGGCGGGCCCGGAGTAGGGGAGGCCGCCCTGCTCGAGAGCGGCAAGCGGGAAGAAGTAAAGCGCTACATCGGGTACGAATCGGGCTTTCCCCTGTACCTCTCGCTGCCCTACGATGCCAGCATGAACACCAATGTCCGCTTCTTGAAATACCTGGACATCGGCTTCCTGCTGCTGTTTTTCTTTCCGCTGCTGCTGTTCAACTGGCGGGGCAAATGGTCCCTGGGCAAAAATGCCGGACTGCTGGTCCTGCTCCTTTTATTTTGGGGCATCTCGGTATTCAGCCTTTATGCCAATGGCACCGCTGCGCCCACCGAGGTAGAGCTGCGCAATGCCATAGAATCCCTGGCCAATAAACACCATGCGCCCTTCGATGGCATAGTGGAGGGGCTGTTCGGGAGCATACAAACCGCCTTCATAGCGCTGATGCGGCCGCTGCAGAGCCTCTACGCCAGCTTGTCGGGCTGGTCTTTCTTCCTCTCCTTGATCGGTGTGTTGGCGCTGAGCGCGCTGGGCTACGGCTTGATACGTGAACGGCTGTCGGGGCTGAGCCGCAACTTCAAGGCTATGCTGGCATTCGCGCTTTCCTTTGCTTTCTTCTGGCTGCTGCTGGGCAGTGGCATCGCCTGGTACGCTTTTCCTGTATGGGCTATTCTGAGCATCGTGCTGGTGTACTTCATACACAAGCCGGAGCGCCTGGCCCCGGCGGCGCCAGCCTTCAGCCGGGGGCTGCTGCTTGGCGGAGCAGGCTTGAGCTTGCTATTGCATACGGTGCTGAACTTCATGAGCACCACGGAAGCGGAATCCAACGCCAGCATGCGGTTTCAAAACGCTTTCGTCAAGTACGCCGCTACAACCAGTTCGAAGCAGGAGGCACGCTTTGAATTCAATCCGGTTATCATGGAACTGCGCAAAATCATCAATCAGGATGAAGAAAGCCAGGTATACCGCGTGGGTACCCACTTCAATTACCACATCACCCGCAACGACCAGCGCGTCTACGAAGACAATCAACTCGGGCTGTTTGAAGAATACACCTCCTCGGGCGGCAACCCCCGGGAATTTCTGAGCTTCCTGAAGCGCAATGGCTTCCGCTACGTGCTTTTCGACCTCAATACGGCGGGTATGGACGAAACCCCCGAGCAATCGCTGGCTAAAAAAGCCAATCGGTTTTACCGGCTGCTGGTCAATACGCCACAGGCACAGCTCCTCTTCACCGATAATCTGGTGGAAGCGCCGCAGGGCTCCCGCAGCCGGCTGGGGCGTATGCAGCTTTCGGGCCGCCTGGCCCTGCAGGGGCAAACCAAACAGCCAGGGACTTTTGCCTTATTCGAACTGCGCTAGCCTTATGATCGAAAAAGCGGACATCAGCGTTGTTATCCCGGCCTTCAACGAGTCGGCAGCCATCGGGCCAGTCATCCAGCGGGTGCTGGACTGTGGCTTCGGCCGAGTGGTGGTGGTCAATGACGGCAGCCGGGACGACACCGCTGCGGTGGCTCAGCATGCGGGCGCCATCGTTCTGCACCACCTCATCAATCGGGGGGCGGGGGCAGCAGCGCAGACTGGCATTGCCTACGCGCGCCGGCGAGGGTTGCCCTATCTGGTGCAGATTGATGCGGATGGGCAGCATTACCCGGAGGACATCGGAGCAATGGCCGCGCGTATGGCAGCTACAGACTGTGACATCGTCATCGGCAGCCGATGGCTGGGCCGCAATACTGGCGTGCCGGCTACCCGGGTGGCCTACAACCGGATTTCAAACTTATTCACCAATTTCTTTTGCCGCAGCAATTACACGGACTCGCAGTCGGGCATGCGCCTGCTCAACCGCCGGGCCATCGAAGCCCTGAACCTGCACCTCGATGGTTTTGGCTACTGCAGCGAGATGATCGTTCAGGCAGAAGAGCAGAAGCTCACAATCGAGGAAGTGCCCATACGGGTAGCTTATACCGAGTATTCTATGAGCAAGGGCCAGGACCTGCAGATGGGGGTGACTACCGCTATGAATTTGCTCTGGAAACTCATTTTTCAACGTTAGCGATGAGGCGGCTTAAAAAACAATAGATATGAAGTACTTTCAGATAATCGTCCCAATCATCAGCTTACTCTTCATCTTCGGCTTGCTGCGCCGCTATTACCATACCCGCGCCAGCTGGCAGGAGGTGGCCGTAGGCAGCCTGTTTTGGCTGGGAGTGTTGCTGTTTGCCATTTTCCCGGATTACCTTTCGGTAAAAATCGCTCAGCTGTTCGGCATCGAGAGCAATGTCAACGCCATTATTTTCTTTTGCCTGGGGTTGATTTTTTTCTTCCAGTACAAACTTTTCTTCATGATCAAAAAGCAGCAGTCTGCCCTGACTGAGCTGGTGCGAAAGCTTTCCCTGGAAGAGCAGGATGCCTCCTCGGAAAGCAGCTGAGCAACAAGACTTATCTTAGCCAAAAATTGCCTATGAAAATCATCTGCATCGGCCGCAACTACGCGGATCACGCCAAGGAACTCAACAACCCAGTCCCCCAACAGCCGGTGGTATTCATGAAGCCGCCCTCCGCGCTGCTGGCCAACAACAAACCGCTCTACTACCCAGAATTCACAAAAGAGCTGCACTACGAAGTGGAGCTGGTGCTCAAAATTGGCAAAAACGGCCGGCATGTGCAGCCGGAATTTGCCGAAGGCTACTATCCGGAGATTGGCCTGGGCATCGATTTTACCGCCCGCGACCTGCAGCAGCGCTGCAAAGAAAAAGGGCATCCCTGGGAAATTGCCAAAGGCTTCGACGGCTCCGCCCTCATCAGCAATTTTTTGCCTATAGAAGAATGCAACCGGCAGGCCATCGAGTTCAGCTTGCGCAAAAACGGGGAGGAAGTGCAGCATGGCAATACCAAAGACTTGCTGTTTGGCTTCGAAGAACTCATCGTCTACCTCTCTCAATTCTTCAAACTGCAAATGGGCGACCTGATCTACACTGGTACACCCCCCGGCGTGGGGCCGGTGCAAATCGGCGACCACCTCGAGGGCTTCCTGCACACCCGCAGGGAGGTGAAAAAAATGTTTCAATGCGACATAAAGTGAGGTGCGAAAATTTAGAGCAGGCCGGCCCAATGGCTTGCGCCTAAAGGCTTTAGCGCTTCGCCCTGCGGGCTTCGCTACCAGCATTCCGCACTTCCTCCGCCATAAAGGCTCCCAAATGCCGCTTCTTTGAGAAGTATTCCTATTTTTGCAACGTTTTTGTCCGGCGAGGAAAGCAGCCGGCGTTAACCAAAAAACATACCTAAAGTTTATGCCTTACTTATTCACTTCAGAATCCGTTTCAGAAGGACATCCCGATAAGATAGCCGATCAAATCAGCGACGCGCTGGTGGATCACTTCCTTGCTTTCGACCCCTCCTCAAAGGTCGCTTGCGAAACTTTGGTGACCACAGGCCAGGTCATACTGGCGGGGGAAGTAAAATCCGATACTTACCTCGATGTGCAGCAGATCGCTCGCGATGTCATCAACCGAATTGGTTATACCAAGTCAGAATACATGTTCGATGCCCATTCCTGCGGGGTGCTTTCCGCCATCCACGAACAGTCTCCCGACATCAATCAGGGCGTAGAGCGCGAAGCCCCGGAAGAGCAGGGAGCCGGCGATCAGGGCATGATGTTTGGCTACGCTACCAAAGAAACCGACAACTACATGCCGCTGGCCCTGGCCCTCTCCCACAAAATACTGCAAGAGCTGGCCGCCATCCGCAAATCGGGCGACATCATGACCTACCTCCGCCCTGACTCCAAAGCACAGGTCACCATCGAATACTCCGATGACAATACGCCGCAGCGCATTGACACCATCGTAGTCTCCACTCAGCACGATGACTTCGACAAAGACGACCGTATGCTGGCCAAAATCCGCGGCGACATCGTCAATATCGTCATCCCACGCGTCAAGGATCAGCTCAAGCCAGAATTGCACAGCCTCTTCGACGACAACATCAAGTACCACATCAACCCCACCGGCAAGTTCGTCATCGGCGGCCCGCACGGCGATGCCGGGCTGACCGGCCGCAAGATCATCGTAGACACCTACGGCGGCCACGGCGGCCACGGCGGCGGCGCTTTCTCCGGCAAGGACCCATCCAAAGTAGACCGCTCGGCTGCCTACGCTACCCGCCACATCGCGAAAAACCTGGTAGCCGCCGGGGTCTGCGGCGAAGCACTGGTGCAGGTCTCCTACGCCATCGGGGTAGCCGCTCCGACCAACGTATACATCAATACCTACGGCTCCGCCAATGTGCAGATGAGCGATAGCGAAATTGCTAAAAAAGTAGAGGAAGTCTTCGACATGCGCCCCTACGCCATCGAGCAGCGCCTTAACCTGCGCACGCCCATTTACTCTGAGACAGCCGCCTACGGCCACATGGGCCGCGAGCCACAGAAGAAAACCGCCCGCTTTTCCGACAGCTCTGGCCGCTACAAAGAGGTACAGGTGGAAACCTTCCCCTGGGAAAAGCTGGACTATGTAGACAAGGTGAAAGCAGCCTTTGGCCTGTAAATCAGAGCTGAGAAGATCGCGAAATAGCCCCGCCCTCCGGCAGGAGAAGGCGGGGCTATTGGTTTGTATACTTGGCCATACCCCTCGCTAATTGAAAGAGGTTGTTCTGCTTCCAAAGGGGCAACATCCGGCCTAAGTCAACGGCTGAGCTATTTGACAATGACGGGATGGTGCACTACGCCACTCCGGGTCCACACGCGCAACCGGCAGCTGTCTGCTTACCAGAAGCAGTCCAACAACAATTTCCTCAGGATCATCACCAAGCTGCATAAACTGCAGCTGCGGCAGCCCCGCTTGTCCAATTCCGAGTACCTAAGCGCCTTGAGCAACCTGCAAAAAGAACTAGAAGCCCTGCAAGCTGTCGCCAACAAAAGCTGGCTGATAAAGAAAATGGCCGTCTAAGCGCTACCGCATCAGCAGCACCTCTCCTTTGAACAAGGCTGTCTCCCCGTCTACAAACTCTACTTCGGCTTGCCAAACGAAGACCGCGCCATTCATAAGCTCGCCGCGGAAGCTGCCGTCCCAGCCGAAGTCCGGGTCATTGGCAGGTGCATTGCGCACGAAGAAGACCGGCTCCCCCCATCGGTTGTAGACCTCAAAGAAATTGATGTTGACAACCTCCGGGCCGGATTGGAGGAAGAACACATCATTGCTGTTGTCGCCATTCGGGGAGAAGGCATTCGGTGCGTATACCTGGCGGCTCTTGTCCAGGAATATCCGCAGCTCATCCGAAGCGGTGCAGCCATTGGAATCGGCAATTTCTATGGTATACAATCCGGAAGTGGAAGGCATCAATTCCGGGGACGGGCAATCCGCGCAAGACAGGCTGTCCGGGCCGGACCAGCGCAGCTGCTGCAGCTCGCTTACCGGAATAGCGGTAGCGGCAAGCAGTTGAAGGCGTTCTCCCAACGATACGTCGCGATCGGGGCCAGCATCCACCCAGAGGTCATTGCCTTCTTTTAACTCGATGCTCAGCTCGTACTCGCAGCCGATGGCATCCTGCACAGCCAGGCTGTAGGTGCCGGCACCTAAACCCGCAAACTGGGTCTCGGCATTGTAGGGCTGCCCGTTGAAACTGTAAAGGTAAGGGCTTGTGCCACCCTCTACCCCAAGTATGGCAATGCTGCCGTCTTCATCTCCAAAGCAAGTCGGGCCATCCGACTCAGTGAGCAGCGCCTCGGGAGCGGCACTGTTTTCATTAACTTCCACAGCGGCCACACTTTCGCATTGATTGTCTTGATTGGTTACAATCAGAAGATAAGTACCCGATTCGCTCGCGCTCAGGCTCAAGCCGTCGCCTACTATATTGTCCGGCGTTTCAAATGCCCACTCCTGGGTGAAATTAACGCCAGTGGAAGAGCCGGAGCCGTCTAACGTAACTGTAGGGGACAAGCAGTCGATGGACCGGTCCGGGCCGGCATCCGCCAGCGGGGGGGTAGTGTTCTCGGTAACCAGGGCTGAATCCCGGGATTGGCAACCGTTCTGCAAGTTGAGCAGCGTGAGGAAATGCCAGCCCGGGCTGCTTACCTCGCAAGTGGGGCCAGTGCTGATCAACTGCCCGGCTTCGTCCTGCCATTCGTAGTACAAAGCTTCCCCCTGACTGGAACCTGACCCGTCCAGCAGCACGCTGGTTTGGGCGCAGTCGAGCCGCTGCGACGGGCCCGCCTCCGCGGCAGGAGTGGCGTAGTCCTCTGTGATGGTGATGCTTTCCCTCCGGCGGCAACCGTTGCGGGCGTCGGCAATTTCCAGGAAGTAGGTGCCGCTCTGCTCTACTGTCAGTGTATCGGTGCCAGTAGCGATCAATTGCTCAGCGTTGTCGTACCAGGTAAAGCTGAAGTCTGGCCCGCTATCCGAGGCGCTGCCGTCGATCAGAACGGAAGCGGTCGCACAATCCAGGGTATCATCAGCGCTGAGCAGCACGGAGGGCAGATCAGTGTCTTGGGTTACCTCGACGGTTGCTGGCATCGATACGCAGCCGTGCAGGGTATCCCTTACTAGCAATTGGTAAGTGCCCGGGCTCTCGACTTCCGGATAGAGCGCCTGTTCGTTGTCAGCTGTTATGCCAGGGCCCTGCCATTGGTAGGTGAAATCGGGCCCGGTGACGGTACCCGGCCCGCCCAGGGTGAGAGCCGTTTGTTCGCAGGTCAGAGCAGCACCCGAGCCGGCATCCGCCTGGGGAAGAGGGATCTCTTCCACCAGCAGGCTTTCCAGGGCCTGGCAGCCGTTGTCGTCGGTGACCTCTAGCGCGTAGGGCCCGGGGGCTCCCACACTGAGCTCATTGCCTGTACTGCCGTCGCTCCACTCGTAAGCGGCAAAGCCTTCCGGCCCGGCCAGCAAGGTGGTGCTGCCCTGGCAAAAGTAAGTCTGGCCGCTGATGTCGAATTCGGGCAGAGGGTATTCCTCTACCTCCCTACTGGCAGTGGCTTGGCAGCCGTTGGTATCGGTAATGGTTACCGAATAGGTGCCGGGCTGCTGTACGCTGATACTGGGCTCAAAGCTGCCCTGCGACCAGTCGTAGGTGCTGATGCCGTCTCCGTTGACGGCCAACTCAGCCGATTCCCCCTGGCAGAAGCCTGCCGCTCCGTCGATATCAATCACAGTTTGCGCGTAAACGTCAACTTCTACGCTCGTTTCTCCGCTACAGCCGGAGGCATCGGTTACGGTCACCGCATAGGTGCCCGGCTCGCTGACTTGCAGCCGGGTGCCCTGACTGCCGGTGGACCAGTTGTACTCGGTGAAGCCGGAGCCAGCGCTGAGTTCCGTGCTGCTGCCCGGACAAAAGGCGAGGGCACCGGAGATGACCGGGCTGAGTTCTGCCTGTTCGCTAACTTCCACCTCGGCGGAATTGACACAGCCATTCTCATCGGTTACGGTCAAGCTGTAGTTGCCTTCCTGGCTGACCTGAAGCTCGGGCTCGGTGCTGCCGTCCGACCATAGGTATTCATCGTAAGTGTCTCCCGCATTCAGCACGGCAAAGCCGCCTGGGCAAAAGGCGGTGGAACCGCCGATGGTGACGTTCGGCAGCGGGTTTTCGGTAAGTTGAAAACTATTGGACGCTATGCAGCCATTGGCATCCGTTACAGTGAGGCGGTAGAGGCCACCTTCGCTGGTGTTGATGCTGGGGGTATTGGCTCCGTTGGACCACTCATAGGCCGCAAAGCCTGGGTCGGCTTGCAATTCAGCTGTGCTGCTCTGGCAGAAGCCTGACGGCCCGTCTATGGCGGGCTTTTCAACCTCAAATACATCGAGGCTGACGCTGCTGCTGCTGGTACAGCCGTTGGCATCCGTTACTGTCAAGCTGTAGTTGCCTGGCTCTTGCACCGTTATGTCGGGCGCCGTTTGATTGCTGCTCCAAAGGTAATTGGCAAAACCGCTTTCGGCCTGTAGGGAGGCGCTCCCTTCCGGGCAGAAAGCTGCGGGCGCATCGATCTGTGGCACCTCTGTGTCGTAAAGGCTTACTTCAAGGGTTGTGCTGCCGGTGCAACCCCACTCATTGCTTACGGTAAGCGTGAGGTCACCGGCCTCGCTTATCGTCACGGAAGAGGTAGCGGCCCCGCCCGTCCAGAGGTAGCTGCTGTAGTTTTGATCGGCGTTTAGGGTAGTGGAATCGCCGGGGCAGAATTGGGGGGTGCCAATTATGGAAGGCTCGGGTAGCGGAACGGCCTCTAGTTCAAAATCGGCTGTCCCCTGGCAGCCGTTGGCATCAGTCACGCTTAGGGTGTAGGTGCCGCCTGTGGCAACGCTTATGCTGCTGCTGCTGTCTTGAGTGTTCCATTGGTAATCTTGGAAGCCGGCTGCGCCAACCAGGAAGGTACTGCTGCCAGCGCAAAACTGCTCCGGCCCGCTGATGGTGGGTTCGGGCAGCGGATTTTCTACGACAGTTGCTGAAGTTGAAGCCGTGCAACCATTGCCATCGGTAACGGTGAGCAGCACCTCGCCAGGAGTATCAATGAGGGCAGTGGGGCCGTTGCTGCCGTCCGACCAGGCGTAGGCGGCGTAAGCACCATCGCTCTGTAGTACCGTGCTTTCCCCTGCACAGTACGCCAGCGCTCCTTCAATGGCGGGGGCTGGGCGGTCCAACAGTTGGGTTGTAACTGTGTCTGCGCCGGCGCAGCCGTTTTCATCGATAACGTTTATCGAAAAGTTGCCAGCTTGGTTTACTACAATGGAGGGAGTGCTGGCCCCATTGGACCAATTGTAGCTGGCGTAGCCGGTGGATAGGCTGAGCGTGCTGCTGTCTTGCGGGCAGAAGCTAAAGGCACCCTCGATCTGTGGCTCGGGCAGTGGCAGCTCCTCTACCTGAACGCTGGTACTAGCTTGGCATCCATTGGCATCCGTTACGGTCAGGCTATAGGAGCCCGGCTGTTCGGCAGTCAGCCCGGCAGTAGTGCTGGAGTCACTCCACAGGTAAGCCGAAAATCCGGGCGCGGCGCTCAGGCTGGTGCTGCTGCCGGCGCAGAAAGCCGGAGTGCCTTCGATCGTAGCCTCTGGCAGCTCATTTTCAGTTACCATGATGCTTTGCTGTCCCTGGCAGCCGTTGGCATCCACCACCGTGAGGCTGTAGGTGCCTGCTGTGTCTACCGTTATGGCTGGGCCGGCGGCACCATTAGACCAGCTGTAGGTTTCATAGCCTATCTCGCCCGCGAGGGTAATGCTTTCTCCGCTGCAGAAAGAGGAGGGGCCATTGATTTGCGGAAGCAGCTCCTCCACTTCCTCTACGCTTACGGTATCCGAGTTGGCGCAGTTGTTGCTGTCTTCCACGGTCACGGAATAATCGCCGGGGGTGCTCACGGATATACTGGGGCTGCTGCTGCCGTCCGACCAGGCATAGCCAAGCCCGGCGGGGGCGCTGAGGGTAGTGCTGCCGTCCGCGCAAAAGCTGAGCAGTCCCTGGATTTCGGCATCGGGTAAGGGGTTGACGGACAGTTCTACGCTGGCGTTGTTCTGGCAGCCGTTGGCATCTGTTACGGTAAGGGCATAGGTGCCGGCGCTATCTGGATAGATAGCGCTGCTATTGCTGCCGTTGCTCCACTGATAGCTGGCTAAGCCGGCGGGGCCTTCTAAAGTAGCAGAGCTGCCGGCGCAAAACTCTAAAGCGCCACTGATGCTGGCCGAAGGATTAGGGGTTACTTCCAGCTGTGTCTCTGCTGTGCCGCTGCATCCGTTCAAATCGGTAACAGTTAGGGTGTAGTTGCCGCTGCTGCTTACCGTAGTGCTGGGATCCGTACTAGCATTGCTCCACTGAAAACTTAAGTAGGTACCGCCACTAGCGGTGAGTTCAGCGGTATCGCCCTCGCAGATGGAAGCAGGGCCTTCAATAACGGGCGTGGGCGGTTCGTACATCTCGACCTCTACGCTGGTGCTGCCTTCACAGCCGTTGTTGTCGGTGACGGAGAGGCTGTAGGTTCCGCCAACCAAGACTTCCGTAGCAACACCATCGCTGCCGTCGGACCACAGGTATGCATCGTAGCCGGGGGTGGTGGAAAGGGTGGCGGACGTTCCCCCGCAGAATCCAGCCGGTGCCGTTATGGCAGGTTGGGGCAAGGGGTTTTCTGTAATCGTCACGCTGGCTGTACCGGTACAGCCTTCGGCATTTTCTACGGTTACCTCATAGAGCCCTGGCTGGTCCGCTAGAATGCTGCTGCCCGACTGCGCGTTGGACCAATTGACAGAGGTGTAGCTGCCCGATACGCTCAGCTGAGCTGCGCCGCCGGCACAGTACTCGGTGGGCCCTTCGATGAGCGGGCTGGGAGAGGGGGCCTGCCCTACGGTAAAGCTGGTTTCTCCTTCGCACCCACTGGCGTTGGTCACGGTAAGGCTGTAAACGCCTGGCGCTAATACGGATTGGGTATGGGTGACTGAACCTGCGCTCCATTGGTAGGAAGAAAAACCTGGCGCTGTTGCTAAAGTGGCGACAGCATCCGGGCAAATCTGATCGGGCCCCGCTATTTCTGCAACCGGAGTGGGGGCCAGGTTCAGGTTAACATTTGCTGTACCCTCGCATCCGCTGCTATTGGTAACCGTTACGGAAATCGTGCCGGGCGCAGATACTTCAATACTTGGGGCTGTGCTGCCGGTAGACCAGGCGTAGGATTCATAAGTTTGGCCAAGCGTCAGGGTAGTACCGCTGCCCTCGCAGAAGGTGGTATTGCCCTCAATAACCGGAGAGGGCGGGAGAGCCTCGGCTACAGTATAGGTGGAAACCAGCTCGCATCCGTCTATGTCAGTCACCGTCAGCGAAAAGGTGCCGGGGCTGGAAATGGGGGCAGTTGCAACAGTGGAGCCGGTAGACCAAAGGTAACTGGCGTAGCCGGAGGTAGCTTCCAATTGGCCAATTTCTCCCAAGCAAAGCGCTGTAGGGCCGCTGATGACAGGTGGCACGGGCTGGGCTTCGTTGACTGTGAAGGAACTCGTGCCGGTGCAGCCGGCAGCATTAGTCACGGTGACCGTGTAGGTGCCAGGGGCCGCTACAGAAATGGAGGGCGTTTCATCCCCAGAAGACCAGGCGTACTGCTCGAATAGACCCGCCACTTCCAGTTGAGCCAGGCTTCCGGGGCAGAGGGTTTCGTCTCCAACGATGACCGGGGAGGGCTGCGTAGCTTGCCCTACGGTATAGCTGGCCGTGCCTTCACATCCGTTAAAATCGGTCACAGTTACTGTATAGGTGCCCGGTCCTAGTACATTGAAAACATTTGTACTTGTTCCATCGGGCCAGAGGTAGTCCTGATACATTTCCACTACTTCTAGCTGGGCGGTCTCGCCCGGGCAAATTTCGGTTGGACCGATTATAGTTGGAACAGGTGGAGGAGTGGCTGAGACCTGGAAGTTAGCGGTACCCTCGCATCCATTGGCATCAGTCACGGTAACTGTGTATAACCCCGGTGTAAATACCTCAATGGTTGGGCTCGTTTGATTGGTATTCCAAAGGTAGCTCGCGTAGCCGGGGTCAGCAGTTAACAAAGCAGAACTGCCGGCGCAGAAGGTAGGGCTTCCGCTGATATTGACCACAGGCGGAGGAAACTCTTGTACCTGAACGGAGGCTGTGCTGCTGCAGCCGGCGGCGTTGGTGGCGGTGACGCTGTAGGTGCCTCCGGCAAGGATGTTGGTGCTTGGCCCGAACCCACCATTAGACCAGTTGTAGGAGGAAAGGTTATCGGGGGTAACGGTAAGGGTGCCGCTTTCGCCGGTACAGATGGTGAGGTCTCCGCTGATGGATAGCGGAGGGATGCCGGCGGCGGTAACAGTCACCGTAATTGTTTCGGAGCAGCTTCCTTCTGTGGCGGTCAGATTGTAAGTGAAAGTACCCGTCACGCCATTGGGTATGGTAACTGTGGGGTTGAGCACAAAGGGGTTAGATAAGTAGGGCATCCCGCCGTCCGGAGAAGTCCATTCGAAAATCGTGGATGGTGATGTGCCTTCCATCACGATGTCGAAAGTAACGCCTGGCCCGCCGGGGCAAACATCCCAGCTTGGCGTATAGGAAAGGACATTGAGGGCGCAGGGGTTGCAGTTCAGGTTATCAGATGCTGTGCCTCCCCAGGAGAGCTCGAAGGAGGTGTTGTTGCCGGAGAAGTTATCAACGGCCAGATAGAAGCCCTGTCCAGGCTGTACTTCAATTTCCGAAACGAAGCCATCTCCGCCGGCTCCCTCCGAGTTGTCTGCAGCGCCGGTACTCAGCCCGGTATCGCTACTGCCCGCCGCGTAGGAGCAGCGGATGGGGGACCCCAGGTTGCCGCAGTTGGCATCCGGGCCGTAAACTGCAAAGTCGTAGTCAGCAGAGCCATTTGGCGAGATAGTAAATGTGATGAATTCTCCGGGAATGGTGTTGCCGTTAAATTCGAAGTAGTACCAAACTGTATTCAGTTCGCCGCTGGACAGGCAACCCTGGTTGTTATTGGGGTTGCCAAAGTCGTCCACGGCTCCGCCACCCTGGGGATTGAAGGAGGTAGTACCACTGGTACAAATAACCTCGGCTCCTTCGCAATCAGAGCTGTTCTGAGCTAGCAGGGCAAAGGGAGTTAAAACAGATAGCAGATAAGGCAGCAGGCTTAAGTAGTAGTTGGCTCTCATACGGATGTTTTTCTTATTTGTCTTTCAGTTTCTGGGGAGCAATAATTGATGCTCGATCAATTACCTGCAGTTAGTCTTGAGAATGGGCAATAGGATTACAGTGAAGACAGATTAAACCGGGCGTGTCATAGGTATGCAAACAAATTTAAGATATATCCAAAAGAAAAGTAAGAATTGGCCCATTATCCTGTTACAATATAGCGCTTGACGTGGCAATGTTGATATAAGGGGAGAACGTGACATGGATAAACCCGCTTTAAAGGCGTTGTGGGGGGACACACCTTTATAGCCCATACAGCAGCAAAAAGGGGATGCCACGCGCAGTTTATGCGGAGCTGGGCGGCTTAGCGCAGCAGGTGCACCCCGCCTTCGAACAGTTCCACCTCTCCATCGATGAATTCTATTTCAACCAGGTAGACGAAGTAGCCGATGTCGAGCAATTGGCCGCGGAACCGGCCGTCCCAGCCCAGCCGGGGCTCATTGGGCGGGAAATTGCGCCGCTCAAACACCTGGTTGCCCCATCGGTCGAATATGGCTAAACGGCGTATCCGTTCAACATCCGGCCCGGCAAAAACAGTGAACAGATCGTTGCTGCCGTCCACATTAGCCGAAAAGGCGTTGGGAATGTATACTTTCCGGTCTTTGGCTACAATAACCCGCATTTGATCGGTAGCCTGGCAGCCATTGGTATCCGTGACGGCGATGGTGTAGAGGGTGCTCTCCTGAGGCTGGTCTTCCCATAACAAGCAGCTGTCGCAGGCAGCAGTATCCGCCGGTGACCAGGCAATTTCAGCAATTTGCGCCTCGTTCAGGTTAGTTTGTGCGTAGAGCAGGACACTTGTGCCGAGCGGTATCCTCTGATCTTCTCCCAGTTCCACGATTACTTCCTGCCCCCCTGCGATGTCCACCGTTTGTTGCAGCTCACAGCCAGCCGCATCCTGCACGGTCAAGCTGTAGGTGCCGGGGGCAAGGTTGGTGTAACTGGATTGGGCGGAGAAAGGGGCACCGTCCAAGCTGTAAACATAGGGCGGCGTACCGCCTTCTACGCTGTCTACGCTAATGGCCCCATCCTGTTCTCCAGCGCAATCGGGGGGAAGCACCGAAAGGCTGAAACCAGCAGGGATATCGTCGAGTGCTTCAACCACCGCTGTAGCCGCAGCCACGCAGCCATTGCCTTCATCCGTAACTGTGAGGCTGTAGGTGCCAGGCTGCCCGACGGTATGCACCAGGGCATTGCCGCCTTCGAATCCACCGGGGCCGCTCCAATCGTACTGGTAGTCACTGCCTACGGAAGAGCCCTGGCCGGAGAGGCTCGCGTTGGTTTCCAGGCAGTTGATTTGGCCCTCTGCATTCAAAACAGCGGCAGGCGCTTGCACGTCTTGTTCCACCAGCACGGAGTCCATGGCTTGGCAACCGTTAGCCGGATCGGTGACGATGAAGAAGTACCAACCCGGGTCATTGGTAGTGTAGCTGCTGTTCGATGCTCCGGGGATCAGGGCTTGCGGGCTGCCCTGTGCCCAGGCGAGTTCCGGCTGTCCGGCGGGGACGTGGGCGGATCCGCTTATCTCCACCACGCTGTCCCGGCAGTCCAGCTGCCCTACATTGGGGTTGAGGACAGCAGTAGGTACAGCAAAGTCGCCCGCTACGCTTACGCTGGCGGTATTGCGGCAGCCGGTAGAAGTGTCCAGAACGGACAGGGTGTAAAGGCCAGTTTGGGTAGCCTGATACACCAGGCCGTCGGCGCCCGCTATGGTGTCCCCATCGGGGTTCAGCCATTGGTAGGCGAAGGTAGGCCCGCTTTGGCTGCCGCTGCCGTCCAGGCTTACGCTTGGGGTATTGCAGTCCAGGGTATCAGGTGGAGCGAGCGTTGCCGTCGGCGTAAAGCTGAGGTCCTCTAGGACAAGTTCAGCAGTTGCTGATACACAGCCTGTAAGGGTATCGATAACGGTAAGGCTGTAATTGCCCGGCAGATCTACCTCGGGAGCGGGCAATTGACTATTGGCCGTACTGATGCCGGGGCCCTCCCATTGGTAAGCCAGTTGAGCATCTCCTCCGCTGGCTGGCCCCAGCGCCACTACGGGATGGTCGCAATCAAGTTGGGGCGGGTTGCCCGGCATGGCTTCGGGCGGAGCGGTATCTTCCAGCAAGAGGCTGTCGGCGGCCCGGCAATTGAATTGGTTGATGACGCGAACCGAGTACCAACCGGGGGTGGAGGTGCTGATGTCAGGGGTAGTAGCACCAGTAGACCAGAGGATGTCATCTGCCTCCGTTTCTACGCTCAGGAGGTTGGTTTCGCCAGTGCAGAGGAAGGAATCGCCCCGGATTTGCGCCTCCGGCAGTTCGTAGGATTTGAGCGACCAGCTGTTTTCGTTGAAACAGCCTACGCTATCGGTCACGGTGACGCTGTACATGCCTGGCTCCTGTACGTTGATCTGTTGGGTGGTAGCACCATTGTTCCAGTTGTACTGTTCAAATCCGGGCGCTGCGCTCAGCGTCGTCGTCTCGCCGGGGCAAATGCCAATCGGCGCCTCAATATCCGGCGCTGGCACTTCGAAGACTTTCACGACGGTCACTGCTTGCCCTACGCAGCCCAGGCTGTCGCGCACAATGACCCCGTAGGCCCCTTCCTCGGATACCTCAATGCTGGGCGTGGTAGCGCCAGTGGTCCATTCTATGGAAGCCCATTGGCCGCTTACTTCCAGCTGGGTGGTATTTCCGAGGCAAATATTCTGGGCATTGGACAGGCCGGGATTGGGGGGCGGCTGCAGGAATACTTCGGTTGTATCGGTACTCCGGCAGCCATTGCTGTCGGTTACCGTTACGATGTACAGGCCGCTTTGGCTGGCGCTGATACCTTCGGAATGGGCGCCGGTATTCCATTGGTAGTCCTCAAAGCCCGCTGCTGCCGAGAAGGTAAGCGTTGTGCCGGCACAGTCCGAAAGGTAAGGGGGCGC
Organism: uncultured Phaeodactylibacter sp.; assembly: GCA_964397205.1. Classification (GTDB taxonomy): domain Bacteria; phylum Bacteroidota; class Bacteroidia; order Chitinophagales; family Saprospiraceae; genus Phaeodactylibacter. The sequence continues at coordinate 23,504 of CAYNIT010000002.1, forward strand.
GTTGGCGCTCGGGCGTTCGAAGGCATTTACCTCCAAACTGTCCGTGGCCTGGCAGCCAAAATCGTTGGTAGCCGTTACCGCGTACGTTCCGCTCTGGCTGATGGACAGCTCGCCGCCACTGTCGCCTGTAGACCAAGCGAAACTACTGGCGTTGGCGCTATTGGCGGAAAGCCTTACGGTATCTCCTTCGCAGAAAGCGGCTATGGGAGGGAGATCGATATCGGTGCCCTCTACATCTGCTACTGCCAAGCTAGCGGAGCCGGAGCATCCGGCTTCGTCGGTAACGGTGACTTCGTAATTGCCTGCTTGGCCCACAGTGAGGGAGGCGGTGGTATCCCCGCTGGACCAAAGTAGGCTGGGGTAAGGCTCAAGGATGCTCAGTACACTGGAGTCGCCCGGGCATAGGCTGGAGTCGCCAAAGAGCTGGGGGGAAGGTTCCGGCAGGGCTTGGGCAAAAGCCGTATCCCGGCTGGTACATCCAAAGGCATTGGTAGCGGCCAGGCTGTAGCGCCCTTCCTGGCTGAGTTCGATTTGAGAGCCGGTAGCGCCGTTGCTCCAGCTGAAGCTTACCGTGTCGGGGCTGCTGGCTTCCAGCGTAGCGGATTCGCTCGCGCAGAACGATACGGTATCGGGCAAATTCAGCACAGGGTACTCGTTGACCGTAAGGTCGAAAGCTCCCACGCCCTGGCATCCCGAAGCATCAGTGACGGTAAGGGTGTAGGTGCCGGCCTGTTGGGCTAGAATGGCTGCGCTGTCGCTGCCGTTGGACCAGCTGTAGGAAAGGAAGCTGGTATCGATACTGATCAGAGCGGTGTCGCCATCACAGATGGCAGCGGGCCCTTGCAGGTTGAATTCGATTGCCGGCAATTCTGTAATGCTGAAGAACAACTCATTGGAGCAATCGTTGGTATCAACCACTGCTACGGCGTAGCTCCCCGGGCTGTCAAAGGTAGCGGAGGAGCCAGTGCTGCCATCCGGCCAGGTTATGGCGGAAAAGGCATCTTCTCCGGTGATGCTGAGCGTGGTCGATTCCTGATAGCAAAAGGACTGAGGGCCCTCCAGCTGAATTGGGATCGGGCTGTTCTCAATAGCATTTACTACCCCGCTGTTGGTGCAGCCATTGGCATCAGTCACCGTGAGCGCGTAGGCGCCTGCCTGATTGACCTGTATGCTCTGGCTAGTGGCACTGTTGGACCACAAATAGGCGGCATAGCCTGCCCCGGCATCCAAGGCTACTGTATTGCCTTCACAAAACTCCAGCTGATCGGGCAGGTCCATCTGCGGGATGGGCACTTCTTCGACGATTAGGGCGGTGCTGCCCTGACAGCCGTTCTGATCGGTCACAGTAAGTTCGTAAACGCCTGGCGTATCCAGGCTAATTTGCTGGCTGTCCAACCCATTGCTCCATTGGTAATCCTCATAGCCCGGATCGCCCTGCAGCAGGAGGGTGCTGTCCGTGCATAGCTTGTCGTTGCCAATGATGCTGGGTTGAGGCAGAGGAGATTCAAGCACCTCGGCGGAGTCAATGGCGGAGCAGCCGTTATTGCCTGTGATGGTGAGGCGGTACCATCCGGCACTGTCGACGGTCAGGGTGGGGGAGGTGCTGCCGTCCGGCCACTCGTAGCTGCTCTGCCCGGGCTGGGCCGACAGCGTGACCGAGGCTCCGGTACAAAAACGGTAGGGGCCCGACAGCCCGCTTGCCGGAAGGGGCTCTTCCTGCACCTCTATCGTATCCGCTGCTGTACAGCCAAAGGCATTGGTGACGGTCAGGCTATAATTGCCGGGGCTGGAAACTGAAATGCTGTCGGCACCGCTGCCGTTGCTCCAGGCGTAGGAAGTATAAACCCCCAGGGCCTGCAACGCAATGCTTCCCCCTGCACAGTAACTGGTTGATGCCGGGAGATCCAGATCAGGCTTGGGCAGTTCAGCGATGGTGAAGGTGGTATCTCCGCGGCAGCCATTGGCATTGGTGACCGTAAGGCTGTAATTGCCGGGGGTATCTACTGTAAGTGTGGGGGTGCTGGAGAGCCCTGCCCAGTCATAACTGGCGTAGGTTGCAGATAAACCAACAGTCACCGAAGCTTCCTCGCAGAAGCTGGTATCCCCGGCGACAACCGGCACCGGCGCATCGTAAGCTTCCACCAGCAAGCTGTCTTCGTACACACAGCCAAAGGTATCGGTAGCGGCCAGTTGATAGGTGCCGGCATTGTCCACTGGCAGCAAAGTATCTGTTGAACCGCCGCTCCACTCATATTCAGCCCAGCTGCCGCTGGCCGTCAGGGTGTCCGCAGCATCCGGGCAGAGGCCGGCGGGGCCCTGTATTTCCAAATCCTGCAGCGGGGCATCCTGTACGGGGAAAGCAGCGGTGCCTACGCAGCCCTCGGGGCTCGTTATCTGTAATGCATAGCCGCCAGCCTGATCTACAAGCAGAAAGGAGTCCGTACTGCCGCCTGTCCAGAGGTAGTTGTCTTGCCCGGCGGGCCCGTAGAGCGTATCGACTGCCCCGGCGCAGAGGAACGTATCCCCGCTGATTTGCGGTTGCGGGCTGGGCAACGCTTCCACTTCAATGGCCCGGCTTATGGTACATACGCCATTGGGCGGGGTAAGAGTCAGGCCGTAGGTACCGCCTTCGTTTACCGTGATGGAGGAGGTGGTAGAGCCATCGCTCCACAGGTAGGTGGCAAAGCCCGGCCCTGCATCCAGCAGTATGGAATCGCCCTCGCAGAAGGTGGCTTCACGCTCGACCATAACCGTCGGCGTAGGCTCCACGCTCAGGCTGATGGTGTCGTAGTTGATGCAATCGCCGGAAGCCACTTCCAGTTCGTAGGTGACCGTGCCGGCATAACCATCCGGGAAAGTAAGCGCCGGACTCGGGCTGTTGGGGTCATCGAGAAAGGTTTCCTCTCCGTTGAAGCCTCGCCAGGTATATTGCTCATAGCCGGTGGCGTAGGTGACTTCTGCTTCTAGGAGATAGGGCACATCCCCACTGCAGAGGGTGGTGTCCTCTCCCAGGCTGACTACCTGCTGATCGCATTCCGGGTTGACGCCGCAGTCCAGATAAGGAGCAGCGCTTCCGCTAAAGGAAATATTGAAGCCCTCGGAAATGGAATTGGCATCGGCATTGTTGGGGAACTCATTGACATAAAGGTAAAAGCCCTGGCCCGGCTCCACTACCACCGGCGCTACGTAGCCGTTGCCGAAGGGGCCTTCGCCCAAGTCGGTTTCGCCATTGCCCAAGCCAGTGGAGGGGCAGAAACCGCAGTCGAAGGTGTTATTGGAAATGGCCCAGGCGTAGGAGCAGCGAATGGGATCCCCTAGGTTTTCGCAAGCCTGGCCGGGCGCGAACAAAGAGAAGTCATAGTCGGGTTCTTCGCCGTCGCCGTACAGCTCGAAGGGGGTAATGCTAAAGCGCAGCTCACTGCCGGGCGGCATGTCGTCTCGGAAGCTGAAATAAAGCCAAACGGCGGAAGACTCTCCGGTCAGCTGACACCCCAGCCCGTTATCGGGATCGTTAAAGTCGGCCACATCGCCCCCGGAGTCGGGTACCGATACATCCGTATCTTCGCATACTACAATGGCACCGTTGCAATCGGAAGGGTTTTGTGCTAGGAGCCCCAAGGGCAATAGCAGCAAAAAGCTGAGTAAACGGTTTTTGAGTGTTCTAGGCCGCATGTCAATAGTTTTTTCCACCGGGCAGTGCCGGGTTAGGATGTTCTACCGAATGCATAGCCGCGCCCTCCGGTTGGTTCCGGCCCGGCCTCGGCACACGCGCCGGGAGTGCTGATAAGCAGGCAGTTGCTAGCGCATGGCAGAATCGTCATTCGAAAAACATCACGGGATTACAATTCAATTCTACGTTCGCGTACGGATAGGGCAGGACATCAGTAAGGCCTATCGCTTACTGCTTCCTCTACCGCACGGCTTGGAAGGATATGTTTCACGGGTAAGATGAGGGGGCATTCAATACAAATTGAACAATTGACAAGGGGGGCATTTGCAGGTCAAATATAGAAAAGAAAAATAACTATTTTCCATTTGCACACAAAAAATCCCCTCTCTTTCTCATCTGATACCAGATTGCTTTGCTACATGTGTGGCAATCAAAGGGTTCGGTATTATACTATTGCGTAATGGCTGGCTATCCGACAACAATCGGCAGCCCAGTCCATGGCAGCATACATCCTGCTGGGGCTTCATTTTTGACTTGCTTGATTGGCGCATTCCAAGGGTAAGACACGCCGGCCGGCGCATCCGCTGCCTGCAGAAGCTTTGGTTCACAGCATACCGCGGCGCTTCATCTCCCGCTGCACCAGTTGGTATTCCCGGCTCATATCACCGGTAACGGAAGAGTTTTCCTCAGCTCGGCGGATCAGATAGGGGACTACTTCCCGTACGGGCCCGTAAGGCAGGTACTTGGCAGCATTGAAGCCTTCTTTGGACAAATTGAAGGTGATGTTGTCGCTCATGCCATACAGCTGACAAAAGTTGAGGTGGGGGTGGTCTCGCGGGATGCCCCTCTGGCTGATCAGCTCGGCTTGCAGCAGGTTGCTGGCAGCGTTGTGGCAGGCATTGCAGGAGGCAATTTGTTCGTAATTGTCGACACAGAAGCGCAGGGCGGTGTTGTAGGCATCATCGGTAGCTTCTTTGTTGGGGTGGATGGGGGAGGGGTAGCCGAATCGTTCGGCGCGTTCCCGCTCTTTTTCCATATACGCGCCCCGTACCAGTTTAGCGCCGAGGATGTACCCGCCCCGTTTGGCTTGATTGTAAGAAGTGATTAAGAACTGCAGCCGGTCGGTACGGTACATTTGGAAGGTGTTGTAAACTACAGCGCGCTCGCGGTTGTAGCGGCGCATCATCATATTCACGAAGTGGTCGATCGGGTCCTGTATCCAGCTTTCTTCTGCATCAAAGTAGACGCTAACCCCTTTTTGGCAGGCGATGTGGCAGATGGCATCGACGCGTTTGAGCACATTTTTGTACTCAGCACGGGTTGCTTTAGTGAAGGCTTCTCCCTTTTGAATACTTTCCAGCAGGCCAAAACGCGCCATACCGCTCACCTTAGTGCTCACCACCGGTACGCTTTCGCGCCGGGCTGCAAATTCAATGGCACGGATGATTTCGTTCATCGTATTGTTGAAATCCTCTTCGGTCTCTTTGCCTTCCACGCCGTAATCCAGCATAGTGTAGGTGCCTTGATCCGCCAACGCTTGTATGGTGGGCACAGAGTTGAGCAAAGTGGTGCCTCCGCAGAATTGCTCGTATATGGTGCTTTTCACAATGCTTTCCACGAAGGGCAGGTGCATTTTTATGGCAGCCAGGCCTACTTTCGACCCAATCCCTACCAGCCAATGCTGGTTCATGAGTCCGAATAGCCAGGCAGATTTCTTCAAGGCCTCATTGGACTTCATGGCAAAAGCCGTTTTGGTATCGTCGAAATCCACGATTCGTCCGCTCTCTCGGTTCATGACTTCCTCTACCACTTTCCTGATCTTTGTAATGTCCCTTACGGGCTTTGCTGCTTTCTTCATGTTTGTATCTGGTAAGTGAAATGGTCTAGTGCTACAAAATAAGTTTTTTTTGAGACAATACAGCTCTGCGGGCAGCAAAAATATAGGTACGGGCTGTTTTTAGCGGTTCCAGATCTGCCAGGCTTTCTCGGCCTGGCCAATGAGCATTTCTGCGCCATTCTTGACTTTGGCGCCTTGATCCGCCCCGCGCTGCATGAACAGGGTGCGTTCCGGATTGTAAACCAGGTCGTACAGGTAGTGCTGCTCCCCCAGTTGTTCGTAGGGTATAGGCGGGCATTGGTTTTTATAAGGGGGCATGCCGAGAGGAGTAGTGTTTACGATCAATTGATAAGCCCTCAGGTCGAGCAGTTCGTAGCCCCACTGCCCGCTCTGCGGCCGCCTAGAAACCAGGCGAAACGGGATTTGCAGCTGCTGCAGTGCGTAGGATACCGCCTTGGCCGCCCCACCGGTGCCTAGTATTACAGCTTTCAGCCCATCCGTTGTCCCTTTATTCGCTAACAACCAAGCGTGGAGGGAGTTTTGAAAACCGTATACATCTGTGTTATAGCCGCTTAGCAGGCCATCATCAATCCGTATGGTATTGACAGCGCCAATCTCTGCGGCACCGTCCTCCAATTGGTCGAGGTAGGGCAGCACCGCTTGTTTGTAAGGAATGGTGACGTTGAGCCCCTGTAGGTTGGGGTAGCGCTGCAGGAGTTGCGGCAGTTGGCCCGCGCTTGCGATCGGGAAGAGCTCGTAGTAGGCATCGGTGATGCGCTCCCGCTGGAATTTTTCGGCAAAGTACTTTTTGGAAAAGGAGTGGGATAGCGGGAAGCCGATGAGGCCGAATAAGCGTTCTGCCTGAGCTGCTTTGTCCATTAAAACCCTCTTTGGTCCAAACGATCAAGTAAAAATACGATGCCCAGCCCGGCCAACATGCAGAGCAGTGCCCCCGCCAGTTGGGGAGGGCCCACCTCTTCGGCAAATTGCATAGGCATGAGGTTGACCTCCTTGATGACTTTGTCGACAGCCATACCGTGTTGCAGTTCTACCAGTTGCCCTTCCTCCGTCAGCCCGAGCACCGGCTTGCGCCACGGCCAGATTTTATTCAGGGAACCCAGCATAAAGCCAGTCAATACCGCCAGGGTGAGATTGTGGTAGTGCCGGAAAGTCCAGGTAAGCACCCGGGAGAAGGTAGCCAGGCCGATAAGGCAGCCCAGGGCGAATACGCCCAGCACGGCTAGGCTTTCGGTGGACAGGGTTTTCAGCGCCGTTTTAATGGTGGGGATGATGATGGTGTACATACCCATGAGCAGCAGGATGAAGCTGCCGGAAATGCCGGGCAGTATCAATGCTGATATGGCGATCATCCCGGAGAAGAATACCATGCCGAGCTGGGTGCCGCCCTGCGCCGGGCTCGCTATGGTTATAATGTAAGCGGCGATGGTGCCGATGACCAGCCCGGCGACTTCGCCGGCCCGCCAGCGCGCGACCTGCTTGCCGATGTATACCGCCGAGGCAACGATGAGCCCAAAGAAAAAAGCCCAGAGCAGTATAGGGTAGTTTTCTAAAAGGTGGGTAATGCCGAAAACGCCAACCACAACGCCCCCCGCCATCCCGAGGACCAAGCAACTCAGAAAGGCGCCGTTGGCGCGCTGCCAGGCAGCTGCCAGGCCGTTCTGCCCCAAACTGCGCCAAACCTCCGGGCCCAATACGTTTTTAATAGTCTCCAGCAAGCGTTCGTAAATGCCGGTAATGAATGCGATGGTGCCGCCTGAAACACCGGGCACGACTTCCGCCATACCCATCGCCATCCCCTTAAAAATCAGAGCCAAGTTTGAGCTGCTTTTTTTCATGCCGTAAAACTAAATATTTCTGCTCAAGCCTGCATCGGTCAAATGGAAATTTTGAGGCCCAGCGGTTGGGCAAAGGCGGGTGGCGAGCGTCCGGCAAGCTTTCCCAAAGCTCCTAAAAGGGGTACCCCAAAGCCAAATTGTACACCAAATTCTCCTCCCGCCACCCAGCGGAGCCAAAGCGGAGCTCGTCGAATACCCAGCGCTCCCCGGCTGCCCGGTAAGGTTTGCGGATGGGAAAAGCCAAGTCGAGGCGCAGCACAAAATAGGTGACATCCAGCCTGAGCCCAAAACCCGTGCCTACGGCGATTTGGCGGTAGAAATCATCGAAGGAAAAGACGGCCTCTGTTGCCTGCTCAATGTCCTTTTGTTTGGTCAGCCAGATGTTGCCAGCATCCGCAAACAGTGCGCCCCTGAGGTAGCTGAAGAGCGGGAAGCGGTATTCCAGGTTGGCCTCCAGCTTGATGTCGCCGGTCTGATCCTGAAAGGTTTCAGCATTCAATGCTTCCACGGCGCTGGCGCCTGGCCCCAGGGCGCGGATTTGCCAGGCGCGGATGCTGTTGCTGCCGCCAACGAAAAATTGCCGGACGTAGGGGATGGCGTTGGAATTGCCGTAGGGCAGCGCCAGGCCGATGTTCAGGCGGCTGGCCCATTCGCTTCTGCCTTGGTAGAGGTGGTACTGCAAACCAGCATCGACGCGGGCAAACTGAGCGAAGGGCAACCCCAGCAGCTCGTAGGCCTGATCGCTGGAAGCTCCGATCAACTCGTAGGCGCCGTAGGCTACATTGCCGGCGGCCTCGAGGGCGATCCGGGCAGACAAGTAATTTTGCCGCTTTTCCGGCTCCTGCTCGCTGTAGTCAAACTGAAAGCCCATACTGGCGATGAAGTAATCGTTGAAGCTTTCCCGCAGCCGGGGGTTGTCCTGCAGCCGCTGCTCGAAGGCCTCCGAGCTGTTCAGCAGGTTGACCCGGTTGAGCTGAATAGGGTTCCACTGGTAACGCTGCAGCCGCCCGGGCTGCCATTCGTAGCCATAAGTGGCTTTTACGGAAGTGAGGGAAAAGAAGTTGGTGCGCCGTTGAAAGTCTCCCCGAAGGCTGGCATTGGTGCGCGCCTGCCAGGCCTTGCTGGAGCGGAATAAATTGAACGGCACCACAAAATCCGGAAAGCTCAACGCTCCCCGCAGGGATAAATTAAGGCTGTTGATGAAGTCGACTTCCCGGCCGAGCTGCGTGGCGGCATCCGCAGAGAAGCCGAGCTTGAGCCGTTCTGACCCTCCGAATATGTTGCGGTGGGTGTAGTTGAGCTGCAGCCCCAAATTCAGGGAACTGCTAGCGGTGCTGAGGGTGCTCGTGCCTATTTCTGCGGAAAAGTCTTGGGGCAGGCCGGGGGTCAAATAAAAATAGCGGTCGAGGAAAAGGCTGTCCCCTCGTTCCTGCAGCTGGTATTTCAAATCGACAAATTTGTAGGCCCCCAACCCCAGCAATCGGTTGACAGAGCGCTGTTGCCTCGACAGGGCAAACAAATCGCCGTAGCCTTGCAGTACGGCGCGGCGCAGCGTTCCGGGATCCACAAACTTTCGGGGCTGCACGAAGCGGAAATCGCCGTCTTGGATGGTATCCGCAGCGCCCCGGCGGTTATCTTCCTCCAGGAAATGAACGGGGTAGAGGGTCGTGCGGCCAATGTAGTGCGGCTGGTAGGGGTTCCCCCTCGGCTGCTCCGCCAAGCGCAGATAGGCTTCCACCTGATGCTGGCCGCTGGCGGTATCGAGGAAGTAGTAGAACTGATCGGCGCTGAGCCCGTAGAAGCCCTGTTCTCGGCCTGCTTGGGCCAGCCGGTTGCGTTCTGCCTTAAGCAGCTCGGTCTGGCAGGCTTCCCCGATCCGCAGAAAACTGCCGGCGCGCTGCTCTTGGAGAAAGCGCCCGATGCGATTGGTATCAGAGGGCCAGTCTACCGAGCGGAGTTCGTAGCGGGGGCCGGCTTCTACCTGATAGAGGAGGCTGGCCCGCTTGCGGGGCTTGAGCAGGGTATCAAAGGCTACAGAAGATTGCAGGTAGCCCTGGCCGATGAGGTATTTTTCCATCGACAAGCGGCTGGCTTCCGCCTTTGGGTATTGGAAAACGGCGGGGGGCTCCCCCAATTTGTCTCGGATCCATTTCCCCAGCCCTTTATCTTTCTCTGCGTACTGCGCGTAGATGCCAAGGCGGACGAGCATGCCAAGGAACCGGCTGTTGGGGGCCTGCCGCAATTGCTGCATTAAGGCCCTTTTGGACACTTTGGGGGGCTGCCCGCGGTACTCGATTTCAGCTCCGCTGTACAGGCGCTCCTCTTCCTGCAGTACTTTGGTGGGTTGGCAGGAAAGCAGGGACAAGCTCAGCAGCGGGATGAACAGCCAGTGGTTAGTCTTCATGCTCCGTCGGAGTTTGGGTGGAATCGGGCCGGATGTTGCCGAAGGATTTTTTGTAAATCAAGCTGGCGCCGGTGCGTACCCCCTCTGTAAACACATCGTAGTCGGGCCGGCGGAAAACCCGCAGGCGGTAGCGCCCGTCTTCCGTCAGTTGGTATTCCAGCAGGAAATCGCCGGCGATAGCAGTCGTGGTATTGTCAGTGCTCCGCTCATCGCTGAGCCCGAGCTGGCCGCCCACTTGCACAGCCAGCCGTTCGTTGAAGAGTTGTTTGGACAATCCAACCTGCACTTCGGTTACTGTTTCTTCGCTTTGGCCAGTAGTGTAGGAGTCCAGCCCTACATTGAGGTCGACGCCCTCCACGTACTGGCTGGCCAGCTGGTTGAGTTGCTGGCTCAGCAATCCACTGACGCTGGAAAGGGCGATGTTTTCCCCGGTGGTAGCCAGGTCGCCCCCGCCTGTACTCGTCAGGAAACTGTTGAACAGCAGCAGCCCGAATACCTGTTTGTTGAGCTCGGTTTGGTCTTCCGATAGCTGGCTGAACTTTTGGGTAACCGCCTCAGCTACGCTGCCGGCTACATTGGTTCCCTGCTCCAGTTCGAAGGAGATGTCGGGCTCCGAGAGCGTGCCCTGCATGCGGAGCAGCACTTTGACCTCCTGCCGGCGCTTGGCGGCGCGCTGCTGGCTTTCGTCTAGATTGGCCTGGCGGCGGATGAGCTGGTAGACCGGGGCTTCGGTGGTGTATACGGCGGTAATGTCGAAGCGGGCATCGAGCGGGTCGCCAGGCAGGTAAATGCTGCTGCCCTCCTGTATGTTGAACGAGCGCTTGACCAGGCCTTCGTAGTTGAGGAAGTAGTTGCCGGAAGTTACGGTGATGTTGCCAGTGGTGGTCAGCCGCCCATCGGGCGACATTTCAACCAGCAGATTGGCGCGGCCGCTGGCGTTCAGCTTGTCGCCGGTAGCCGGGTCTACGATGGCGGTGATTTTTGCTTCCGGTTGCAGGTTCAGCCGCACAGACAGGTCGTAGCCGGTAGTGGTGGTTTGGTAAACGCGCTCTGCCTGTGCGGAGGTGTCGCGCCGGTATTCTGCAGGCGTGCCGTAGAGGATGAAATCCTCCTGCAAAATGGACTGCGCTTCGGTAAGGGGCAGGACAGTCAGCTGGGTGCCGGGCAGCGTGGTGGTCGTCACGTCAATGGCAGGAGATGCTATAGGGCCCTGTATGCTGGCATCGGCGCTCAGCAGCACTTTGCCATAGAACAATTCATTATCTCCCGCTTTTGTATCCAGTACCTGAAAAGAGGGCGCGGAGAAGCGAAGATCCAGTTGGACATCGCTGAATTGATGGTGGGTGATAACACCCTGCAGTTCTGCAGTTCTGCCCTCGCGGTCAATCAGGGGCACCTTGCCCAGCTCTACGCGCCCCTCTTCCAGCTGCAGGCTGTGCTGGGGCACCATAAATCGGGTTTGTAGATAATCTACGAAAGTGGAGGCGCTGTCCAGCCCGACTTGCCCCTGCACCCGTGGCCGGGCAGCCGTTCCGCTGATGGCCAAGTCGGCTTTGATGCGGCCCCGGCTATCTTGGGTGCTGCCAAAGGTGAAGAAATCGATGGGTGCCAGTTGCAAGCCGGCGCTGTTTAGCTGGAAATTCAGGGCGCCACTGTTCAGCTCGTAGTAACCGTTCAGGCGGAGGTCGTTCTGAAGGCCCTCGAGCTGGGAATTGATCTCCAGCCGTTGGCCGTCGGAGCTGGATGAAGCCTGCAGCTGCAAATCGCCCAGCTGCTTCTGGCCTAAGGATAAGCCGCGCAAAGCAAGGCCAAGCTCGTACAAAAGGGTAGTGTCGGGCTGTTGCAGGCGGGCTTCGCCCTGCAGCGTACCGCTGAGGTAATCCACATCCAGATTGGCGAGCCGAGCGATCTCTCCGAGCTGAAGTTTTTCCAACCCAATTTGCAAGGGAGCGAAACGCTGGCCGGCCGCGCGGTCTTCGCTCTGCAGGTAAAGCGCCTGCTGGCCATGGGCAATGCGTACTTGATCCGCCCGGACGATGTCCTTGCCTATTCGGATGCGATTGTTGGCGGGAACCTCCCATGCCTGGCCATTGAGGTAAACGGAAGGCAGGATTTGCAAGTTGTAGCCTTGCCCGGCGGCGCTGAGCAGAGCCTCTAACCGCAGTTTTTGCTCTATGCTGTCTCCCTGGGCTAGGATGCCAAACTGCAGGCTGTCCTTGAAAAGTTGAGCAGAGGTTTCAAACTTGGACACGATGAGACGCTCTTCAGTGCGCAATTGCTGCGCCTGCAATCGGCTCTCCAATGCCTGAGGTGTCCCGTCTACCAAAAGTTCTAAGCTATCGAGATAGAGCGGCGCGTAATTCAGGCTCGGCACCAGGCCTCGGATCTTCAATCGCCGGCCCTTGCCGTCAAACCGCCCCTTCACCCAGGCGGTATCCAACCCACTCAGCCCGGGCAGGAAGCATTGAGTCAAGCGGGTGGGGTGGGAAAGCTGCAGCTGAAAATCGAAAGTTTGTTCTGCCAAAGCGAGGTTATCCTGTGTCGTCGTACTGCTGTCTGGCTCGGCCCAGCGCTTGACAGGGAAGAAGGTGTCGACAAAATTGAGCAAGGCGGAATGGAGGTGGCTCAACTGGTAGCTGCCGGCTACGCTGGCTTGCGCGATATCCGAGCGTAAAACGAGCGATCTGTTTGCTCCATCCTGTTTGCTGGCGTTTAGCGAGACGCTGTCGGTCTGGTAGCTTCCCGTTTGGCTGCCCAAGCTCAGGTCTTGCAGCAGCGCGAAGCCTTCTAGCTGGTCGAGTGTTCCGCCTCTTAGCTCAACTTCCAATTGGCCCTGCAGATGCAAGGGTTCCGGGTAAAGGTTCAAAGCCTGGAAGTTGGCCGTGTCCAGCTGGGCTTTAAATTGGAAATTCGGCAGACTGTCGTTGAGGTTGGCCAATCCGGAGAAGGCGAAGCTCAGATTGGGGTCTGCAATGCTTAAGTCCCCGCTGAATTGCCGGCCGTCGAGCTGCCCTTCCAGGCTGATGTTTTGGTAGGGGTACTGCTCCAACTCGAGCTGGCTGCCCTGCACGCGGATCTGGGTTTGCAAACTGTCGAGGGAAAGGCCGCTGCCATTGGCTGTCATTTGCAGGCTCGTTTTCCCCAGGCTTGGGCTGGCGAGGAGCGCGCCAAGATCCATCTGCTCAATGCTTATGGTGCCTTCGTAGCTGGCATTGGCGTAGTCTTCCCGAAAAGCGATGCGCATATGCTGTTGTGCATTACCGGCTGCTGTGCGCAACTGGCCTCCTAATTCAAATGCATAGGGGGTGCCCTTCAATCGGCCGCTGTAGCGCAAACTATCCAATGCTTGCCAATTGATGGGGAGTTCCGGGCCTGCAAAGCCTTCGATCTCGTCGGCGCTGGTGCGGAATTGGTTGATGCCCAATTGGAAAGCGATGTCCTCTGCCTCTGGCAAGCCTGTGGCCATAAGCTGGCCCTCGAACAAGGTGCCGGAGCTGCTGCGCAACTGCAGCGGTGCGGCGGTGAGGGAGTCTAGCCTGCCCTGCAGCCGGGTGCTCAGGGAGAGCCGCCCGAGTCGGTCTAGCCCTTGGGGAAGCGAAAGCTCCGGGCTAAGCAGTTGCAAGTCGGTATAGGAAGTAGCAACTTCCCGCAATTCGAGGTCTACCCGAGCCTGATTTGGATCGGGCAGGCCGACTATCTGCCCGCTGGCGCGAAAGCGGGTATCATTGCCGGCGCTCAGCTGCAGGCTTTGGATGTCAAGGCGGTCAACTCGGCCTCTGACTACTCCGGCAATCCGGAGCCGGGCGGAGGGTTTTTCTGAAAGGAAGGGAATAGAGCTGCTCCAGTAGGTGATGTCGGATGGGGCAATGGCTGCCCCCTCTATTTGCACTTCCATTTCTACCTCCTCCACAAAGCGGGCCAGGTCGTCGAATTTGCGGTAAGAAAGCTTGGCGTTGCTCGCTTGCAGCTGGCTGCGGCCGGCGGCAAATTGAACGTCCCGCAGTTCCATCCCGGATGTAGACATGGAGAGCCCAGCGGAGAGCGATTGCAGCGCAAAGCCATTCAGCTCCCGGAAGGCGAGTTGCCGGAGCTCTGCACTCAGATGATCGGAATGCCATTCCAGTGCTTCCCCTTGCAGTTGGATGCCCTCCAATTGCAAATGGTTGGGGTCAAACCTCCCGAATGCTGCTGGGGGCTGGCTGAAGTCATCGTAGCTGAAAGCAGAGCGGCTGACTTGGAGTTCGTCTGCATTGAGTACCCAGCCAGAGAAGGGGAAAGCCAGTGGTGTTGCCTCGGCAGCCTTGGCGAGGGTGGTATCAGGCGCTGCCCAGCTGGCGTAAGCCGTGTAGCTGTCGCGCAATGCCAGTCGTTTGATATCCAGGCGCTGGCTGTCGATTGCTAAGCTCCGAACCTGGCCTTTGAACTGGCCGACGCGGGTGTAGAGGCTGGTTTGGGCGAGGCTGTCCAGTATTTGCAAGCGGACGTTGTCCAGCAACAAATGGCCCAGGCCGAAGGACCAGGAGGCGGACTGGCTGCTGGTATCCGGAGTAGCCTGGCTGGAAAAAGCATCGAGGATAAACTGGTAGTTGAAAGTGCTGTCGGGCCCGCGGTACAGTTTGCCTACGGCATCGTGCAGCTCAACATCATCTACCTGCATGGCTTGCCGAAAAGGAGCGAATAAGCCGAGGCGGGCGCTGAGGGTGCCGGCGTACAGCAAGGTGTCTCCTTTTTGGCCTTCTAGGTACACCTCTCTGAGCTGCAGGCGGGAAAAGAAGTCGATGTCTATTTCGCCTATAGATACGGGGGCTTTGATTTTTTCCTGCAGGTAGTGGGTAGCACGTTCTGCAAGCCGGTTTTGCACAGCCGGGAACTGCACGGCCAGCCATAGCAGTAGGAGAATGGCTATTATGGTCAAAAAGAGGAAGCCCATCCACTTAAGGATCAGCTTGGGGATGCGATGCTTTCTGGACAAGTTGTACAGCTTTCAATTCCTTTTATAGAACGGCGCTGCAGGGAGGAAGTTTGTTCCGTGCTGCCGGTTTGCAAGCCTCCCAGCAGCACGGAGCCGTTTGGTCGATTAAAACATTTCTGTAGCTGCGAAGTGGAAGCTGGCTTCCCGCCCGGCGTTCTCGTCGGAGTCAGCGCCGTGAACAGCGTTTTCCCCAATGCTGGTGGCGTAGAGCGCCCGGATGGTGCCCGGTTCTGCTTCAGCCGGGTTGGTCGCGCCGATGAGCTTGCGGAAGTCTTCCACCGCATTTTCTTTCTCCAGCACAGCGGCTACTATCGGGCCAGAAGACATGAACTCCACCAGTTCGCCGTAGAAGGGGCGCTCTTTATGGACTTCGTAGAATTCCCCGGCTTTTTCGGGAGAGAGTTTCGTCAGTTTCATTGCTACGATGCGGAAGCCCGCTTCGTTGATTTTTGCCAGTATGGCGCCGATGTGCCCGGCTTTCACTGCGTCGGGCTTGATCATCGTAAAGGTCTTGTTTCCAGCCATTTTCATGTGTTTTTTTCAAATGAGCTGCAAAAGTAAGGAACTGCCCGCAAGCCGAGAAACGGCCATTATGATATTTTGGTTAACTCCCCTTTTTTTGGCAACTTCGCACTCTTACTCAAAATCGCAATGGAGAACATCAACGATCTGAAGGCTTTACTGGGGATACCCAAAGACATTGTCATTACCACCCACCGCAATCCGGATGGCGATGCTATCGGTTCTTCCCTCGGGCTCTTTCACTTCTTGCTCAAGGGAGGGCATACCGTACATGTCGTTTCCCCTTCGGAGTACCCGGAGGCTTTTTCCTGGATGCCCGCAGTTAATGACATCACCATCTATGATCTTGACCCGGAGCGTTCTAAGGAACTGGTAGAACGGGCGGACATCATTTTTTGCCTGGATTTCAACGCGCTGGACCGGATCGACAAGCTGGGCGATTTGATCGCTCCGACCAAATGCGAGAAGGTGATGATTGACCACCACCTGTATCCTGAAGGCTTTGCCGACTTCCTGCTCTCGGATACTGCGGCCAGTTCCACCTGCGAATTGGTCTTCGACTTCATCCACATGCTGGGGATGGAGAAGCAGTTGGATATCACCATAGGCGAGTGCCTGTTCACCGGCATCGTGACGGATACCGGCTCGTTCCGCTACAGTACCTCTGCTAAGTTGTACCGCATCGTGGCGGATCTGGTAGAGATCGGCGTTGATGACTACAAGCTGCAGGACCTGATCAACAACAGCCTTAAAGAAAAGCACTTGCGCTTGCTGGGCCACTGCCTGCACAACCGCATGGAAATCCTGGAAGAATACAGCACGGGCATCATTACCCTGACCAAAAAAGACTACGAGGATTTTGACATACAGCGCGGGGATACCGAGGGCATCGTCAATTATCTGCTGAAGGTCAAGAACGTCAAAATGGCTGCTTTTATCACCCAGCAGCCGACCATTTGCAAAATTTCGCTGCGTTCCAAGGGGGCTTTTTCCGTTCAGGAGATTGCCCGCCGCCACTTCAAAGGGGGAGGGCATCAGAATGCATCGGGCGGTTTTTCTTTCCAGACTTTAGAAGCGACGGTCAACCGCTTCAAACAGCTGTTGCCTCGTTACAAGGAAAAACTGCTGGCTTGAAATGGCTCTATTGTTTGTCTTGATTGAATTAAACTCAATAGAGTTTATTAAAACTGGCTCTGAGAGCAGCTCAACGCGTACGCGCGTACAAAATTAGGTTGAATAAACTCTAATTATAATGCGAATTATATTCGTTGTTGGTTTAGCCTTAGCTACTACGGCACTCGTTGGGTGTCAGGAAGATAGCAAAGGGCGGAATACTTCACAGACTTCTAATGGTGTGCCGTACATTAAGCACACCAACCAGGAGGGCGCTAAGCCCCAACCTGGCGAATACGTTTACTTCCACGCTTACATGCGGGATGGCGACAAGACCCTGGTCAGCACGCAGGACAGAGGGGTGCCGGCTGTAAAGCAAGTGCCCGCCCCTTCCGCTGGGCCAAAATCAGTTGGCGATGTGCTGGAAGTATTACAGCTGATGTCTCCCGGCGACAGCGCTACTTTATTCCTTGACATGACGAAGGGGAGTTCGGAAAAGCGGCCGCCGGGCTTGCAAGATGTAGAGGAAGTATCCTACGATATCGTGCTGTTGGATATTCTCAGCCAGCGGGAGCACGCCAAAAGGCGGGGAGAGATGATGCAGGAAGAAGGGAAACGCTCCGTGGCTACCCAGAAAGCTGCCAACGCGGTTGCCAAAATTCTGCAGCAGACCCTGCAGGATTATAAAAGCGGGGAACTTGGCGATAAACTGAAAAGTACGCCCTCCGGCCTGGAGTACGTGCTGCATAGGGAAGGTACTGGAACGCAAGCAGCGGAAGGCAGGATCATCAAGATGCATTACTACGGTGCGTTTGTGCTGAACGGGCAGCGTTTCGATTCTTCTTATAAGAATGGCAAGCCACTTGCCTTTGTGCTGGGCGACGACAATTACCCGCTTATCCCGGGTTGGGAGGAAGGGGTGTCGCTCTTCAAGGAAGGGGCAGAAGCCACTTTGATCATCCCCTCGGAGCTGGGCTACGGGAAGGACGGCCAGCCGCCCAAGATCCCCGCTAACTCTGATCTTGCTTTTCACATCAAACTGCTGGAAGTGAAATAGGGCCAACGGGCATCTTTTTGACAGCTACCGCGTTATAAAGCATGCATTTTGTAATTAAACCAAGGTAGAAGGCAATTATGACTTCAGATCAGATCAATGAGCTGAAAGACCGCCTGGCTGCGTTAAGGGGGTATCTTTGACGTTGACGAGCGGAAATTTCAGATAGAAGACAAGGAACAGCAATCCATGGACCCCCACTTCTGGGACGATCCCAAGCGGGCAGAAGTAGTGCTCAAGGAAATTAAGAGCCACAAGGGCTGGGTTCAGCAGTACGAAGCAGTGGAGCAACAGGTGGAAGACCTGGAGGTGCTCTATGAATTCTTTAAAGAAGGCGAGGGCTCGGAAGAGGAGTTGGGCCGCAAATACGAACAGGCCAGCAAAGCCATCGACGAGCTGGAGTTCAAATCTACGCTCAACAAGCCGGAAGATGAGCTGGGAGCCATCCTGGAAATCAACTCCGGCGCGGGCGGTACAGAAGCCAACGACTGGACCGAAATGCTGATGCGCATGTACCTTATGTGGGCCGAAAGCAAAGGCTTTAAAATTGCTGAACTCAACCGGACCGACGGAGAGGTAGCGGGCATCAAATCCGTAGCTTTAGAAATCGAGGGCGACTTCGCCTTTGGCTTGCTCAAGGGGGAAAACGGCGTCCATCGGCTGGTTCGGGTCAGCCCTTTCAATGCACAGGGCAAACGGATGACCTCTTTTTCTTCGGTCTTTGTGCACCCTATGGTCGACGACCGTATCGAGGTGGAAGTCAACCCGGCAGACCTGGAGTGGGATACTTTCCGGGCAAGTGGAGCAGGAGGGCAGCACGTCAACAAAACAGAGTCTGCTGTGCGGGTGCGGCATCTGCCCAGCGGGCTCGTCGCGGAATGCCAGCAGGAACGCTCCCAGCATATGAACCGGGAAAAAGCCCTGCAGATGCTCAAGAGCCGGCTCTACGAACAAGAAATGCAGAAACAGCTGGAGGAGAAAGACAAGCTGGAGGCTTCCAAAATGAACAATGAGTGGGGCTCTCAGATTCGCTCCTACGTACTGGACGACCGGCGGGTGAAGGACCACCGGACTGGCTACCAAACCAGTCAGACCGACGCTGTGCTGGATGGGGATCTGGACGAGTTCCTACAAGCCTATTTGATGAAGGACTCGGTAGAAGGGTAAAAGTTTAACCAGCAACTTCCGCTTCTTCGAGTATATAGTTCAGGTAGTAAAGGTCGTGGTCGTTGAGGCGCAGGCGGCCGCGGAAGGTCATCCGCTCGTCGGTGGTGAAGCGGCGCTTTTCGTCGGGTTTGAGTTTGATATCCATTACGGATTCTGGGCCGGCGCCTCCGCAGAAGAAGCAGCTGCTGTAGGGCTGGGCACTGAGTACCAGGATGGTTTCGTCGCCTGTCTCTTCCAAAGGAATGATATACCCTTCAATTTGCACCACTCGCCCCTCTAGTGCCTTGAGCTGCTCTCCGAAGGTAGGGTAGGGGATGTACGCCTGCACCTCTTCGCTGTATTCTTCTTCAAAGGTAACGTCGGACAGCATCTTCCAGTCCAGCAGCACTGCATTGCCGTCGTATTCCCAGCGACTGGAATCCACGGCAGCAGAAACAGCATTGCTGTCCGCCTGTGCAGTGGCTGAGGTATCGGCAGAGGCCGATGAAGCCGGTTCAGCGGTTGTTGTCTCTGCCGATTGTTCCGCTTGGCAAGACCACAGCAAGGCAACAAGCAGCATCAGCAAGCAGGGGAAGAACTTCATCATGGCAATTGGATTTAGAAACTGTTCAAAATAATGGGGGTTGGGCCAGCGAAAAACGCCCAGTTTGCTCGATCCGCAGCAGGCTGCCTAATATTTCTAAGATATGAAGCCAGCGCGCTCCATATGCAAAAAGGGAAACAACCCTTGCAGCTATTTCCCTTTTCTTTCAGCCCGTCGGGCAAAGGTATTATTTCTTGGCTGTATCGACTACTGCCTTGAAGGTATCGGGATGGTTCATCGCCAGGTCAGCCAATACCTTTCGGTTGAGCTGAATGTCCTTTTCGGAAAGCTGGTGAATCAGCCTGGAGTAAGAGATGCCGTTCTGGCGCGCCGCAGCGTTGATGCGCGCGATCCAGAGCCGGCGGAAGGCTCTCTTTTTGTTTTTGCGATCCCGGTAGGCATACAAAAGTCCTTTTTCCACCGCATTTTTGGCTACGGTGTAGACATTTTTGCGGGCACCGAAGTACCCTTTTGCCATTTTGAGAATTTTCTTGCGCCGTTTGCGGGAAGCAACGGCATTGACAGAACGTGGCATAAGACTAATTTTTAGTGCAGCGCAGAGGTGCCAGCCGCCGATCGGGGGCAACGCTTTCGTCCTGCGCTCTCGTTAAAAAAGGAAAACTTACTTACAAAGCAGGCGGTTCACACGGTCTTCGTTGTGCTCGTGGACGATCTTGGCATCCCGCAGGCGCAGTTTAGCTTTCTTGCTCTTGTTGCGCATCATGTGGGATGTCTTTGCCTGGAAACGCTTAATCTTGCCGGACCCTGTGCGCTTGAAACGCTTCTTTGCGCTAGAGTGGGTTTTCATCTTTGGCATGGCTGTGTACGTTTATAATTTCGGTAATGTCTCTTCGAAAAGGGATCGCAAAAGTAGGGAAAATATCCTTGAAATGGCAATAAACCATAGGTTATTCACCAGGAAAGAAGCGTGCGGGGGCGCGTTGCCCCTCGGCTTTACTTCTTTTTATTCTTTTTGGGCGAGATGATCACGATCATACGCCGGCCCTCCATTTTGGGAAGCGCTTCGGCGGAGCCGTACTCCTCCAGTTCCTTTATGAATCGGAGCAGCAACAATTCGCCCCGTTCTTTAAAGACAATTGTACGGCCGCGGAAGTGGACATAAGCCTTGACCTTGGCACCATCTTCCAGAAAGTCTTTGGCGTGGCGCAGTTTGAAGTTAAAGTCGTGGTCATCAGTATTGGGGCCAAAGCGGATTTCCTTGACCACCGTCTTGGAGGCCTTGGCTTTCATTTCCTTTTCTTTCTTCTTCTTTTCGTAAAGGAACTTATTGTAGTCGATGATTTTGACTACCGGCGGCTTCGCTTTCGGGGAAATTTCCACCAAGTCCAGGTCTACTTTCCGAGCCCAGTCTTTAACTTGTCGGGTGGCATAAACGTTGCCCGCTTCCAGCTTTTTGCCTACGGCATTGCTGATTTCTTCTAGATTGTCTCCGACTAGTCGAATTTCGGGGACCCGGATGTGCTCATTAGTGCGGAAAGCGAACTTGTCATTCTTGTTGTTGAAATTTCTGCCTTTCTTACTGAATCTCTTTGCCAATAGATTTTTGTTTTGTTAAGTAATATGGGGCATTGCTTGGTGTCTGTACCAAGTTGCTACCTGATCCAATCAATATTTTCAAGTGAAAAAAACTAAAAAAAGTTCAGTTTGAGGGCGATTCCTGGCAGAAAACGGGAAATATAGTCTTCTGCGGCAGCGTTTGCCCCCCAACCTACATCAAAAAAGCCGCACCGGCTTGGGTGGCAGCCGGTGCAGCTTTCCGAATGTGTGTATGCGAGCCCGCGGGCTCACTATTTGTTGACATCTGTGTTGACCGCCTTTTTGAGCGTGATGTGAACGCCGGACTCGTCTTCGTTCATGACAGCTTCCAGAGCGCTGCCGGCTTCCGGGTTTTCGTTCAGTATGAACTCAGCCAAGGGGTCTTCGATGTGTTTCTGAATGGAGCGGTGGAGCGGGCGGGCACCGAACTGCGGGTCGTACCCTTTCTCCGCGACAAACTTTTTGGCATCCTCGGACAAGGTGAGGGTGTACCCCATGTTGTCGAGCCGCTTGTGGAGATCCTTGAGCGTGATGTCGATGATTTTAAAGATATCTTCTTGTGTAAGGCTGTTGAAGATGACCACATCATCCACCCGGTTGAGGAACTCCGGCGAGAAGGTCCGCTTCAGCGCATTTTGAATCACCCCTTTGGCGTGGTCTTCGGCGGCGCTTTCGCGAGCCTTGGTAGCGAAACCAACGCCCTGCCCGAAGTCTTTCAGTTGCCGTACCCCGATGTTGGAGGTCATGATGATCAGCGTATTTTTGAAATCCACCTTCCGGCCCAAGCCGTCGGTGAGCTGCCCATCGTCGAGCACCTGCAGCAGAATGTTGTAGACATCCGGGTGTGCTTTTTCGATCTCGTCCAGCAGGATAACGGAATAAGGCTTGCGGCGCACCTTTTCGGTCAATTGGCCGCCTTCTTCGTATCCCACGTATCCCGGAGGCGCGCCGATAAGGCGGCTGACGGAGAACTTCTCCATGTACTCACTCATATCGAGGCGTACCAGCGCATCTTCAGAATCGAAAATATAGCGGGCCAGCGCTTTGGCCAGTTCGGTCTTGCCTACTCCCGTTGGACCGAGGAAGATAAAGGAGCCGATCGGCTTGGTTGGGTCTTTCAATCCAACGCGGTTACGCTGTATGGCCCGGGTGATTTTGCTGATGGCCTCGTTCTGTCCAATGATGACGTTTTTGAGGTCAGTATCCATGCCAACGAGCTTTTTGCTCTCGCTCTGAGCCACCCGCTTGACCGGAATGCCTGTCATCATGGCCACCACTTCAGCGATATCGTCTTCTTCGACCGGATAGCGCTTCGTTTTGGCTTCTTCCTCCCATTGTACTTTCGCAAATTCCAGCTGCCGTACCAATTTGGACTCTTTGTCCCGCAGGTCAGCGGCTTTTTCGTACTGCTGGTTCTTGACCGCTTGGTTCTTCTGTTCCTTCAGGTCTTCAATCTTCTTCTCGAGCTCCTCGATGTGTTCTGGGACGTGGATGTTCTTAAGGTGGACCCGCGCCCCTACCTCATCGAGCACATCGATCGCTTTGTCCGGCAGGAAGCGGTCGCTGATGTAGCGGTCGCTTAGCTTGACACAAGCGTTCACGGCTTCTTCGGAGTAGTTGACGTTGTGGAAGTCTTCGTACTTCGGCTGGATATTCTGAAGGATGTTGACGGCTTCTTCGGAGGAAGGAGGGTCAACCATCACCTTCTGAAACCGGCGGTCGAGCGCACCGTCCTTCTCGATATGCTGCCGGTACTCGTCGAGCGTGGAAGCGCCGATGCACTGCAGCTCGCCGCGTGCCAGCGCTGGCTTGAATATGTTGGAAGCATCCAGCGAGCCAGTAGCACCGCCTGCTCCAACAATGGTGTGTATCTCATCGATGAAGAGGATAACGTCGCGGGATTTCTCGAGTTCGTTCATGATCGCTTTCATGCGTTCCTCAAACTGCCCGCGGTATTTGGTGCCAGCTACCAGTGCGGCCAGGTCCAGCATAACGATGCGCTTGTTGAACAAGGTGCGGCTCACCTTCTTCTGCATGATGCGCAGCGCCAGGCCTTCGACGATGGCGGTTTTACCGACACCGGGTTCTCCGATCAGAATGGGGTTGTTTTTCTTACGGCGGCTCAGTATCTGCGATACCCGTTCGATTTCGTTTTCCCGGCCGATGATGGGGTCGAGCTTATCTTCTTCCGCCAACTTGGTAATGTCGCGGCCGAAGTTGTCGAGCACCGGCGTGCGGGATTTAGTAGAGCCTTTGCGCTGCTGGTAGCGGCCACCGCTCTGCCCTTCTTCTTCCTCATAGGGATCGTCCTGGTCAGAGGGGCTCTGGGCGTAGGGGTCCATACCGCTGGTGAAATCCTGGTCCTGCCGTACGTACTCCAGTTCTGCTTTGTAAATATCGTAATCTACGTCAAACTGGTTGAGTATTTTAGAGGCGGGGTTGTCCTTATGCTTCAGGATGGAAAGCAGCAGGTGCTCGGGGCTGATTTCCTCGCTCTTCAGCATCTTGGCTTCCAGGAAAGTCACTTTGAGGACTTTTTCTGCCTGTTTGTTGAGCGGCAGGTTGCCTACGTTGAGGGTAGTTTGCCGGCTTGGAATGCGCTGTACCCGCTCCTCCACATTTTGCTGCAGGGCGGCGGGATTGACATCGAGCGACTCCAGGACCTTGACGGCGAGGCTTTCCATTTCAGCCATGATGCCCAGTAGCAGGTGTTCCGTCCCGATGTAGTCATGCCCCAGCCGGATGGCGGCATCCCGGCTTCTGGAGATGACTTCTTTTACCTTGGGGGAAAAACGTTTATTATTCATAACTCTGTATCTTCTCTTGTGCTGTGGATTACCCGTGAACAATATTAATGCTAATTATCCAGGAATACAAAACTTAAACCTCAATAGTTGTATGTATAGAATGGCTTAACGGCTTTGTAACAACATGGAATTTCGTACGCCTAACCAAAAAAACAGTGCCAAAGTTTAACACCTGAAAATATGGCGCGCGCATTGTTGCCGTTCAGCCTGATTCTTACTGCTTGCCGATTGAATAACATTTCAGGCCAGGGAGGTGTTGCAAAGCCCCTCCCCAATCTAGCCGCTGATGGCTTTGAGCGGAAAGCAAAGGAGGAGCGAGAGCAGGACGGTGGAAGAATTAGTTGGTGGAGCACTAGGTAGACTGCGTTCTAATTGATAATTTTGCGCTCACTGCAAAAAAAAGTTTCAACTCTTTTGTATGGACTTTAAAGTAAAAACGGAAGATCGCTACACGGTATTCACGCTGCAAGAGGAGAATTTCAACTCCATCATCGCGCCGGAAGTGAAATCCGAGCTCGTTATTCTTTCCGACAAAAATATCCGCAATCTCATTCTCGACCTTTCGGAAGTCAAGTACGTCGATTCGTCAGGCCTGAGCGCCATCTTGACAGCCGACCGGCTTTGGAAAAAGCTGGGGACCTTCGTGTTGGCAGGTGCCGAACAGCCAGCGGTCAAAAAGCTGATGGAAATATCCCGGCTTGAATCCGTGCTGACGATCGTGCCTACCGTTAGTGAAGCCATAGACTACGTCCACATGGAGGATATTGAGCGGGAGCTCAACGACGGGGATCAAGAATAAAGCCACCTTCTACCGCAACCTGAAAGTGGCACAGCGGAACCCTTTCTGCTGTGCCACTTTTTTATGCTTATGAGATTTGATTTGACACTGATGGGGACGAGCGGGGCTGTCCCTGCCTACGGGAGGTTTCCCAGCATGCAGCTGCTGAATGTACAGGAGCATTGCTATATGATTGACTGCGGGGAGGGCGCTCAGATGCGTTTTGCTGGCTATGGCCTCAGCTGGGGGAAAGTCAGGCAAATCTTCATCAGCCACATGCACGGGGACCACTTCTACGGTCTGCCGGGCTTGATCAGCGCTATGGGCCTCAATCGCCGCCGCGAACCGCTCACAGTATACGGCCCGCCGGGGCTCCAGCGAATGATGGAGCAGGTATTGCCCTACAGCGGCAAATTGTCCTTTGAGCTTCAATTCAAAGCGCATGACCCCAGCGAGCACCGCCTTATTTACGAAGATGAAACGGTTTCGGTGCATACCTTGCCGCTCCGGCATAGTATACCTGCTGCGGGCTTCTTGTTCAAGGAGCAACCCAAAGCGCGCAAGATGCGGGGCGAGTTGATTGAAAAGTACGGCATTCCGTACCAGCGCATCCCAGCCATAAAGGGCGGGGAGGGCTTCCGTACAGCTTCAGGAGAATGGCTACCCCACGAAGAACTGACAGAAGCTCCGCCACCGCCCCGAACCTACGCATATTGTTCAGACACAGCCTACGAAGAAGCCTTGCTGCCCTGTATAGAAGGGGTGGATTTACTGTACCACGAAGCTACCTTCTGCGAGCTGCAGCGTGCACAGGCTGAAAAGACAGTCCACGCTACGGCTATGGATGCAGCGCGCATTGCCCGTTTGGCAGGAGCGAAGCAATTGGTGCTCGGGCATTATTCCTCCCGCTACAAGTACCTCGATGTCCTGTTGGCGGAAGCTTGTTCTATTTTCCCCAATACCTTGCTAGGCTGTGACGGCGGGGTGGTGTCGGTCCCCCGCGCCGATAGCGCTTCCGGCTGAAGGGCTTGGAGCTTGGGCAGGCTATCGGCGGTTCTTTTCTTGGTGCTCAAGACAGTTTGGCCATATCCCGGATGAGGATGCTGCGCCGGTTGAAGTAGATGAGGTTGGATTTGCGCAGGTCATTCATGACGGAGGTGACCGTTTGCCGGGATGTGCCAGTTATGTTGGCGATGTCTTGCTGCGTCAGGCTGTGTTTGATCAAGGTCTCATAGCCGACCTGCTTGCCCCGGCGCTCGGCGGCATCCTTCAGGAATTCGATGATGCGCTCCCGGGCATCTTTGAAAATAAGGGACTCCAGCCGGCTTTCGGTGTACTGCAGCCGGTTCCCGAGGAAGTGCAGCGTACGCATAGACAGCTCGTGGTCCTCCCGCATGAGCTGCTGCAGGTGGGTGGTTGGCAAAACGAGGATTTGGGTGTTGGGCTTCATGGTCAGGGCAAAGTCCTTACGGTGTTGTTCCCCCGTCAGGCTCAGCTCTCCGAACATCGACATGGGGTGCAGGATGTGTTTGATCACCTCCCGCTTGTCGCTCGAGTGGCGGCCAATCTTGACCACCCCCTTGATCAAAAAGTAAAGGCGGTTGGATCGGTCGCCCAGACTGTAAATTTCGCGCTCTCTGCCAAACTGCTTGGCTTCGATTTTAGTAGCCAGCTGCTGCAGTTGGCTCAGCGGGCTGTGCTCGAACAATGGATACATTTGCAAAATAGATGCGGCATCTTTAGGATCGGTTTTCATAAGGCAAACGTTGAATTTTAGCAGCGAAGGAGCAAATGGCCCGTGTTGCTTGCTGTAGCGCATTTGATCTTCGCTATTGGATGTTTCTTTACGCTACAAATATGCGGGATAAGGAGAGCGGAAAATAGTTTAAAATTGGACCTTTGTCCGCATCTATTTTTTTAATTTTTAAATTCAGATATCTGTAAATCAGTTTTTTGCATAGCAGTTGTGCTTATTTTTGTGATTGGTTTTGATTAGGGCGCTCGGTCTTTGCAAAAAAAAAACAGCAAAAGGGATGTCCTAACAATTCGATTCCGTTTTGCCCTTAGGCCTCGACAGGCTGTCAACTGGGCTTTCGCCGGTGAGTTGAGCATTAGCAGCTTACAAATCAAGGCTGTATATATTGATCAGGCTCTAATGTTTTAAGCTGCTTGCTTAGGCGTCACAAATAGTTGAATATTGGAGAGAAAGGGGGGCCGAGCTGCCTTAATTTGCTGGTATTCGAGGCGGGGCAGGTTTTCAACTGTCTCCGCGATCGAATGCAACATTTAAGCAAATATGCACAATTACGACCGGTCCTGGGCATCGTGTATCAGGCTCTTCTACGCAAGAGCTATCCCCCCAAGCAACAATGCCCGAGACTTTTCCAATTTGCCTGCCGCTGTGAATAACAGTCCCCTTATTGCGGAATCTGACAGGGCTGTATTCTGCTGTGTACTATACCCTCCTAAGCGTGCTATACTATGGTTCCTCTTGTTTTACCCCAACCTGTGCTCCTTAGCTTGCTCCCCGCAGTGAGTAGGCGGCCGGATTGGTAGGAAAGCCAGCCCGGGCGATATGCTAAGCTTTAAGCAGGCAATTGTTATCCTCCCCCGTTTGCTTTTGCAGCAACGGGGGAGTTTTGTTGTTGGGGGATTCCGCAAAACGGCCTAATTTTATAGCAATGAAGGCGGAGCGGAAAATAATCCACATCGATATGGACGCTTTCTACGCATCTGTAGAACAGCGGGACCATCCCGAACTGCGCGGCAAACCCGTCGCGGTAGGCGGTTCGAGCATGCGTGGGGTAGTAGCTTCGGCCAGTTACGAAGCCCGGAAGTACGGCGTGCGTTCTGCCATGCCCTCTGTCACGGCCCAGCGCCTCTGCCCGGAATTGGTTTTTGTGAAATCGCGTTTCGATGTCTACCGCGAAGTTTCCCGCCAGATCCGCAGCATCTTCCACGAGTATGCAGCGCTCGTAGAGCCGCTTTCGCTGGATGAAGCCTATCTGGATGTCACCCAGCCCAAAAAAGGCCCCCAATCGGCTACTTTGATCGCCCAGGCTATCCGGGAGCGCATCGAACGAGAGACGGGCCTGACCGCTTCGGCGGGCATCTCCTTCAACAAATTCCTGGCCAAAGTAGCATCGGACATCAACAAACCCAACGGCATGAAAGTCATCGAGCCAGCCGAGGCGGCCGCTTTCCTGGAAGAGCTGGACATCAAAGCCTTCCACGGCATCGGCAAAGTGACGGCGGAAAAGATGCGCCGCATGGGCATTTTCCAGGGCAAGCACCTGAAACGGTTCTCCGAGATCGAGCTGGTGCAGCGCTTTGGCAAAGTCGGCCGCCACTACTACCGCATCGTGCGGGCGGACGATCAGCGGCCGGTCAACCCCAACCGGGTCCGCAAATCGATCGGAGCGGAGCGCACCTACCGGGAAGACATCAGCGACAGCCGGGTGATGCGGGAAAAATTGGCGCAGCTGTCGCAGATTGTATTCCGGTATATGGAGCAATCCGACAACTATGGGCGCACCGTGACGTTAAAGGCAAAGATGCCAGACTTTAAAATCCTGACCCGCAGCCGGACCTTCAATCGGGAAATCCGCGATCCGGAAGAATTGGCCGCCATTGTTTTCGAACTGCTGGAGGACAACCGCCCGGACATCCCACAGGTGCGGCTGCTGGGCGTATCCGTTTCCAACCTCAGCCGCGAGCAAGGCACGGAAGGCATCCAACTGGAATTTGATTTTGACAAGGATGCGCGCGCCGAGGATACATCGGCCGCTTTCCCCAATACGGAAGAAGAGTAATGGAGTTAATCATATTTGACGTAGACGGCACGCTGGTGTACTCGGACCGCCGGGACAGCCGCTGCTTTGCTCAGACCTTCGAACAATTGTACAGCCGCCCCTTCCCTTCCCTGGATTGGAGCAAGTTTCCGCACGTGACGGACACCATTATACTGGACACGGTGCTGCAGCAGTACTTCCAGCGCAGCGCTGCCCCGGGGGAAGTAGCGGTTTTCCAAAAGCAATACATGGAACGATTGCGGGAGCAGCGCCGGCGAAGCCCCCACCTTTTCTGTGAGGTGCCGGGCGCTGGGCGGGCAATAGCAGCGCTGGAAGCAGAAGAGGAGCGGCTCATCGGAGTGGGCACCGGAGGGTGGCAGCAACCCGCCTTCCTGAAGCTTGGGCACGTGGGCATCAAAATCAACGAGCACTTGTTTACCGGTGCCGATGGCAAAGTAGAACGGGAAGCGATACTGCAGCAGACGATTGACCGGGCGGAAGAAATTAATGGCGGGCCGCTCTCCCGGGTCATTTACATCGGAGATGCCATCTGGGATGTAGAAACTACTGCGAACATGCAGATCGATTTTGTGGGCGTGCGCCGTCGGGGAGATGTGGAGCTGTTGCAGCAGGCGGGTGCCAAGGAGGTCATCGTAGATTACCGCGATCAGCAGCGTTTTGCCAAGGCGCTGCAGGGAGCTCAGCCGCCGGCTGCCTCCGCCTTAAATGGCCCGCAGCACCCTTAATCAGGCACAGAGGGCCAATTTTTCGGACATGCCGGAACGAAAAAAGCATACGCTTGGTTTTGGAATTCTAGTTGAACGCCCCTATATTTGCAACGCCTTAGAAAAGGGCACCAAATCAATACGAATTTTTCGAGTCCGTAGCTCAGTTGGCAGAGCATTTGACTTTTAATCAAAGGGTCCTGGGTTCGAATCCCAGCGGACTCACTCGAAAGCCTTCAGCATCCTTTGCTGGAGGCTTTTTGCTCTAGCCCCTTTCCCTTATATTCCAGCCATTTCGTACACACATCCGCATCGAGCCTTGGAAAACAACGAGTCCATAAGCCTCAACAAGTACATCAGCCAAAGCGGGATTTGCTCCCGCCGGGAGGCAGATGCCCTGATCCGGGCGGGCCGGGTAACGCTCAACGGCCAGCCCACCCGGCCTGGCAATCGGGTAGCAGCGGGCGATGAGGTACGCATCGACGGCCAGCCGCTGCGCTTAAAGCCTGAATCCCTGTACATTGCATTCCATAAGCCAGTTGGTGTTGTCTGCACGACCGACTCCAAGGAGCCGCGCAACATCATTCGCTACATCGGCCATCCGCAGCGGCTTTTCCCCATCGGGCGGCTGGACAAGCCTTCGGAGGGCTTGATATTCCTGACCAACGATGGCGACATCGTCAACAAAATCCTGCGGGCGGGCAATCAGCACGAAAAAGAGTACCAGGTAGCCGTCAAACAGAAAATCACCCCCAAATTCCTGCGCCACATGAGCGAGGGGGTCCCGATTCTGGATACGGTGACCCAGCCCTGCCAGGTCAAGCAAACCGGGCCGCACACTTTCACCATCATCCTCACCCAAGGGCTCAACCGGCAGATACGCCGGATGTGCGAGTACCTGGGGTACGAGGTGACCCACCTGCGGCGCACCCGGATTATGAACGTCCGCCTGGGCAAGCTGCCAAGCGGTGCCTGGAGAGCCTTGAGCGAAGCGGAGGTGCAGCAAATCCTTGACTTGGTGGCCCCCTCTTCCAAAACCGAAGAGGCCTCCCGGGATGAGCGCAAGCAAGCGCGGCGCTCTGCTAGCCGGAAGCGGAAGCCGTGATGGCCCGGTCTCGCAACCATTCAGAAAGGGCTGCCCGGGTGGCATTTTCGCGGAATATCCAGGCGGCTACGCTGAGGTGAGTGCCCTTTTCCACTTTTACAAAAGTCAGGGAGGCCGGGGCGTAGTTTTTGCGCTCTCGGGCAAAAGCGGCGGTGCTGCGGTAGGGCACCATGCCGTCCAGCCGGCCGTGCACGACCAGCGCTGGCAGATCCGGCCGGCAGCTGGCGTAGCGGTACGGGCTGGCTGCTTTAAACATAGGCGCTTCCCGCGCCCCGGCGAAGTCCCGCAGGGCGAAGCTATTGGGCATGCCTTCCAGGTGCAGCGGCGCGCCCAGGGCGAAAAATCCCTTTATCCAGTCTTTGGGCAATTCCGATGGCGCTGTAATGGTTTCGTCCAGCGCCAGTAGCGCAGCGAGATGGCCGCCGGCGGACATGCCTCCGGTGAGGGCGGAGGAGCAAGGCAGCCCCTTGCTCTTAGCCGTTTGATGGGCGTGGCGGAGCGCCGCCTGCAGGTCCTCCCGAATGTGGCGGTAGTCGTGCTTGGGGCAGGGCCGATAGGACGGCAGCACCACCGCGTAGCCCAGCCGGTTGAAAAAGCCGGCATGGGCCTTGAAGAACTCGGGTTTGCCCCAGCGCCAACTGCCGCCGTGAAAGTAAAAAAGCAGGTTGGGCTGCACCACTTCTCCCTCGACTGGCAGGCACAACAGGTAGTACTGCCGGGGGTGGCTGCCGTAGTATACGCGCTCCGTACGGGTGGGGTAAGAGGGAGAAAGCAGGGCGGATAGCCAGAACCAAGGCAGGTAGAGCCCTTCGTGCAACAACGTGCCCCTTTGTACGAAGGCGTAAAGGAACAGCAGGGCAATCAGGATGTATATCAGCATAAAAAAATTGCACACGGGCAAAAGAATGCCCAGTGTGCAACACAAATTAAACTTTAACTAAAACCTATTACAAACTCTCTAACGAAGCTTACGCCAACTGGTTTATAAAACCTTACCTTAAATCTTTGAAAATAGCGCCTTCGCTACAATTTAAAGCGCTTTTTTCGCTTTGTTAAGGAAAGCATAGACCCGAGTTATGAGAATGCCCATTTTATTTGCGCTATTGGCGATGTGCTTAAGCACCGCCCTCCCCGCTCAGCCCGCCGAGCCGGAGGATGTGCTCAGCCCAGTCTGTGCCCTCTCCGAAGCCGATGCTTACCGCCTCATTGAGGACTACGCAGCTGCCCGGGCGCGCTACCAGCGGGTATTGCCCTACTACGAGGAACAGGGCGATGCCTACAGGATAGCCTACATCAACTTATGGCTGAGCGAAACGTCTTACTACCTGCCAAATGCCGACAGCGGTATGGCGGAAGTACAGCAGGCTCTGCGAATAGCCGAAACCGAAATGAATCCCGATACGCTCTCTTTCTACTGCACCATACTGCAGAACGTCGGGATCTTCCACTCGCAGCAGGGTGATTTCGAGCAGCAAATGGCGTTTTACCGCCGGGCCCACCGTGCGGCCATTACCACCCACAGCCGGTACAGTGTGGAATCCGCCGATGCCTACCTCAGCCTGGGGGCAGCCTTTGGCCGCCGGGGCAACTGGCCTGCTGCCATCGCCTACACCGATACCTCTCTGCAGATCGCAAAAGCCATCAAATACCAGGCTGGCCAGTCCTCCGCTTTGCTCAACCTGTCCTACGCCTACGCGGAGCGGGGCGCATTTGCCCGGGCCATCAGCTTTCAAAAGCAGGCGCTAAAGCTGTGCGCTTCAGAAGTAGAACGCGCCCGCGGCTACAACAATCTCGGTACCCTGTACATAGATATCGGCGATTTGAACCAGGCCATGCACTTTTTGCAACGGGCGCTGGATTTGCGGCGGCGGCTCTACCCGGATGATGCCAGCACGGTCTTTTCCACCGTGCTCAATATCGTCCACGTACAAAGCGAGCAGGGGGAAACAATGGAGGCGAAAGCCCGCTTAGATGAGTTGGTGGAAAGCCTGCTCGCCATGAGCGGCCCGTCTTCGGCCATGCTGCAGATTGCTTACAACTACCAGGCCAAGCTGTCCTTGCTCCTCGATGATCCCGCCGGAGCAAGGCGTTGGTGCCAGCGTGCGGAAGCCGTAGGTTGCCGCTACCGGACGATCCGGGCCAGTACGCAGCTGACCAAAGGGGAGGTGTGGCTGGTCAGCAAGCTGTACCAGGGGGCGCTGCGCGCCGTTCAGCAGGGTTTCCAATTTTTGCTGGAGGATTTTGAGCCCGAGGGGCCGGCGGAAAACCCAGGCTGGCGTTCCCTTAAGGGGACTGGCCTGGGGCGAAAACTTCTGGTGCTTAAGGGGAACATCCTAAGGGAGTGGGGCCGCAGCGGGGAGCAGCCCGAGCTTTTACAGCAGTCACTGGCTTGTTTCCGCCTGGCGGATTCGCTGGTAACGGCTTCCCGCCTTTCTTATACGAACCGCGCCTCCAAAGCGCTCTTGTCGGCCAATGCCCGTTCCCTGTACGAAAGCATGGTCGAGACGCTGTACGCCCTCTACGAGCAGAGCAAATCTCCCGGCATCGCCGCCCAAGCTTTCTACTATATGGAAAAAAGCAAAGCCCTGTCAGTACTGGAAAACCTGAACGAGCTCTACGCCCGCTCTTTCCACGATATTCCCGACGAATTGGTGCAGAAGGAGCAAAAACTGCGAAAGGATATTGAATTTTACAACAACCTTATTCGCCAGCAGCCCCAGAGCGAGCAGCTCTCCCGCTGGGAAAGGGCCCTTTACAGCCTGCAAGAGCAGCAGGACGAACTCCTGAAAGAGATAGCGCAAAACCACCCTCAGTACTACGAGATGCGCCTCTCGCTCCGAACGGCCTCCCTAGAGTCGGTGCGCAAGCGCCTGCTGTACCCCGGAGAAACTTTGGTCGAATACTTCGTCGGGGAAGATCAGGTATACGTACTTATGGCTAATGCCGAAAAAGCCTGGTTCTTCCGGCTGCCGGGGCACCAATTGGCGGCGCAATGCGTGGATTTGAGGGAGAAGATCATGAAGCAGGAGCGGGTGGAAGCCATCAGCCACCGCCTTTACCAACGTATTTTTGAACCCTTGGAAGACGCCTTGCCGGGAGAGCAACTGCTGATCATCCCCGACGGCCACATTGCTTACGTGCCCTTTGACCAATTGATACGCCATCCCAGCCAATCGGGCGGCTTGCCCTACTACCTCGTGCAGGACTACAGCATCCGCCATTTGCTCTCGGCGAGCACAGCGCTGCAGGCCCGGCGGTTCAAGGCCGCTTCGAGCCAGGGCGACATCCTGGCCTTTGCGCCGGAGTTCAGCGCCGAGGCCTCGTTCAATCGTTCCACACAGCAGTTGTCGAAGCTGCCGGGGGCACAACTCGAGCTCGATAGCCTGGAACAGCTGTTTGCGGGTACATTTCTGAGGGCAGAAGCAGCTTCGGAGTACGCTTTTAAGCGCCGCAGGAGCCACCGGGGGGCGCTGCATATTGCCACCCATACTGAAATCGACGATCGTTTTCCGGCCGCTTCCAAACTGTTGCTGCCCGGAGGCGGGCGCGAGGGAGAAGATGGCAATTTGTTTGCCTACGAACTCTACAGCCTTTCGCTAGGGGCGGAGCTGGTCTTCCTTAGTGCTTGCAATACAGGCTACGGCTTGATTGAGCCTGGAGAGGGCAGCGTAAGCCTGGCCCACGCTTTTGCCTACGCCGGCTGCCCCAATCTTGTGATGACACTCTGGCCAGTCCGGGACCGCACCACGCCACTGATGGTAAGTACTTATTATCGTAACCTGGCTCAGGGGATGGACAAAGCCGAGGCGCTTCGTCAGGCCAAGCTTTTTTATTTGGTCAACGACCGGCTGTTTGCGCATCCTTATTTTTGGAGCGGTTTCACCTACATCGGCGACCGGGAGGAGTTGTCGCTGCGCCCAGCGCCGGATCGGGCAGCCCGTCAGGCGTTCTGGTGGAGCGCGGCGGCTTTTTTGTTGGTGCTGGCGCTTACGGCAAGGCTTTTAACACGTCTTTAGCCTTTCTGGCGTAGCGATCATTGCCCTGCGCCAGCTTCTCCAGTTGGGGGCGTGCTTCCGCTTCCGAGCTGAGGCCCAGATACGCGAGGGCGAGGTACCATCGAGCAGCCCTTTGATAGCCGGGGCCGGGGGGCGTTTGCACTACTTCTTTCAGAATGGGGACCGCCGGGCCGGCATTGCCTTTGCCGAGCTGCAGCAAGCCGTAGTAAAAACTAGCCTGCCCGTCTTCTGGTTCTTCCGCAAGGTAAGCGCGGAACAGCCCTTCTGCTTCTTTGTAGCTGCCGTTTTCGTAGGAGCGCAGCGCCGAAGCAAGCAGGCTGGCTGAGTTGTCGGCGGTCGTTCTTTCTACGCCCTTGATGGCGCTGGGCAGGTGCTCAAAATGCTGGCTGAAGAGCCGGGGGCCAGCCTGGTATTGTTGGAACAGAAAATAGCCCGCCGTCAGGACCAACAGGAAAGTAGCCGCTAGTGCGAGCCGGACCCGCAGTTGAGCATAGCGGGACGCACCCGCGGGGCCGATGCCCATCTTTCGTTCCATTTCCTGCAAGCTCTTCGCCAGCGGCTCATCTTGATAATGCTGCAGCGCGAAGATCGCTCGCTGGTCTGCTTTCGGCCAATGCTCTGCCGCTTTCCAGTCCTTTTCGCGCTCTAGGCGCAACAGCTCCTTTCGGCTGATTCGTCTGTTTTCTCGTTTTGGCTTTTCTTCTTTCATGCTCCTAGCTTAGTTGGTTACGGAGATTGCGGCGCCCATTTTGCAAGTGGGTCTTCACTTCCCCAAGCGTGAAGCCGGTTTTCTGGGCTACTTCCTTGTAGGAAAGCTCCTTTAGGTAAAAGGCGATGATGCAGCTGCGTTGCTTAGGGCCTAGCTTATCGATCGCCTCAATCAGCTGTTCTACAGGATCGCTTTCCTCATTAAGAGGGTCGAAGTCCGGAAAATCCACAAAAATAGATTCACTTTTCTCGTCCAGCTCCTCTGTCCGCAGCCGGTTCTTTTTGCGCAGGAGTTCCAGGCAGTGGTTGCGGGTTACCTTGCTCAGCCAGGCTGAGAAGTATTCGACCTCATAAGTGCGGATTTTATCTTTTAGGGTGCCGCAGAGCTGCATGGTGGCATCTTTGGCGTCTTCCCGGTTTTTCAGAAAGCTTAAGGCATCGGTATAGATATTATGGAGGTGGCGCTGTATCAGGGTGTCCGCTGCTTTTTGATCCTGTTTTTCCTTGAAAGCAGCTATCAGCTCCTGATCCGAACGGGTTTCCTTCTTTTCTCGCAGGCCGAGTAGCATGTGTGTGTAGTTTTATAACGAGGGATATGTGCCATGAACCATCACTTGGCCGCCTTGCCGGGCTCTAAGGGGTCGCGCAACAATAACTTACCGATTTAGACTCGTTTTTTTGCAC
>CAYNIT010000003.1:0-45932 GCA_964397205.1 uncultured Phaeodactylibacter sp.
TTGATGGAAGCTGGCAGCTTCTTCTCTCAATAAAAACGGGCTTCTGAAACAACAATTACAGGATTTGCAACAATAGTACCCGCCCATGTGACCCCCACCTGCGACCTTTGGTATTGTTGAGGAGAATGGATGGTACCATCCGGTTTTAAAGAACGAGATTGTATTAAGGAGCGGGCGGTGCTCTGCACTTTGCCTACCCCTGCCATTCCCGAAGCTGATTCCCCCTGCCAATAGTGCGAATCAACTGATGAGTTTCAGGCTTGAAACCTTGCTGGTAGGAAGCCTTATGCCGTAGCGCAACGGGGTTGCCCCGAAAGCCAAAGAGCTGCTTCAGCACGCCAATTAACATTTGTGCACTAATCCAACAGTAACTTCATTTTTTCACAAAAACTTAGGTATAACATGAGACACCTGAAATTTTCCCTTTGCATTGCTTTGTTTTTAGCGGCAGTCGGCTGCCAGAAGGATGCCCAACCGCCCGCCCCAGAACAAGACCCCGCTGCCCTCGCGCAGCAGTACGCCGAAGAGGCACAGGCCAAAATTGAAGAAGGAGGAGAACCCTTGAACTTCCGTGGGCCAACCATCAGTGTGCCGGCCGGCTCGGTTGACGCCCTGCAGGATGCCGTAGATGCTGCAGGCCCTAATGGCACTGTACTGCTGGAAAGCGGCCTGCACACCGAATCGGGCGCAGTAACCCTCACCGAGCCGGTACGGGTAAGCGGGGAGAGCGGCGCCGTCGTTGAGTTTGATACGGAAGGCCAAGATTTCCCATTCGAAGGAACGCCTGCCTTTCACGTACTGCAGGCCAATAATGTTGTTATCGAAAACCTGACCATCCGGGACTCGGACAATTCCGGCGGTATCGCTGTACTGCTTCAGGAATCCGACCGCTGCCGGGTTCAAGATAACGACATTGCCGGCTTTGAATTGGGCGTTACCCTATACGATGCAAATAGTGCGCGCATTTACGACAACCTCATCGACGGAGAAATTGCCTTGTTTGGGCTAGGTATCGTCAGCATCTCGGGCAAAGACTTGAAGATATACAACAATACTTTGACCGATCACGTCATCGGGCTGTTCGTATCCGACGATGATGGCGTAGCCCTCAACAACCACATATCGGGTGCTGGCAATGTAGGGCTGCTGCTCTGTACGCCCAACATCTTCGGTGCCTATCTCGTGCTGCCAGATGGCCGAAACGTTGCCGCCGAAATTCCTGCCAACAACTGGCTGATCATCTCCAACTACGCCGAAGGGTACAACTGGAACTTTATGGTTTCGGACAACGCAAACGGCAACACGCTAATCCGCAACCGGTCCGGGGAATCCAACATCTGGGATATGGAGCTGGTGGGCGTAACGGACCGATTTGGGCCGGTGACACCGCCTTGTTTTGACAATTTCGTTTACGCCAACCCCCGTTCTGATATGACGATTAAGGACTGTGGCACCAACAACACGGTCATCGGCGGCGTGCAAGTCGATACGAATCAGTTTCCCTGTGATTAATCCTATTGGACCCTTTGAACCATAGTACTAAAGCAGCCCGCCCGGCCTGTAAGTGCGTTGGGGGGGCTGCTTGGTTTAGTATTCGTTGCCCGTACGCATCCCCGTAGCCCTACGTTGCCTAGCGGGCCACAGCTGCATTGGAGGCGCGCTTCAAAGCCGGGCGCCAGCCGAGCAATAGCCCAGTCTGCTAACCCGGAAAATTCACTGAATTTCCCGCTCCAAGGGCTGACGAATTGCAAAATAGAAAATCAACAAATTGACGAATGAGCCAGTCCCATTCTTGCTGTAATTATCCTACCCACATTTGGGCGCACAAAATTTTGCAATTGTCAGGGTTACAATAAGTGGTTGAAAATGCGCCCATTTTCAGCCATTCATCGTCCTTGTTCAACGGAACCCGTGAATAATCCGGGCTAATCTTCTGGCACCGCCGGCTTCGGGAACGGCGGCGGGGCCACCGCCGGCTGTTCTTCTGCTTCGAGCAAGCGGAGCGCTTCTTCTACCGCCCGTTCCAGCTGCGGATCCCGCCCCTCTGCTGCCGCCTTGGCGGTCAACTGCACGGGGATGTCTGGTGCAATGCCTTCGTTTTCCCCGATCCACTCGTTGCGGATGGGGTCAAAGACAGCATTATCCGGGGCAGTGAGCGCGCCGCCATCCACCAAGCGGTAGTGGACGGAGGACTTCACCAGCCCACCCCAGGTCCGGGTGCCGATGAGCGGGCCGGCTTCCTGCTGCCGGAATACCCAGGGGAAAAAATCACCGCCCGAGCCCGCCAGCTCGTTGATGAGCAGCACCTTGGGGCCGAGAATGCCCGCCGGCAGACGGAACGGCTTGCCACCCGGGGCCTCGTTGGTAATGGCAGCCCGGAGCTTTCGCGTCATAAGGTCTACCATATAATCATCCAGCAGGCCGCCGCCGTTGAAGCGCTCATCGATGACCGCACCAGCTTTATCCTGTTGGGCGAAAAAGTACCGGTTGAAGGAAACGACACCCGGTGTCGCGGTATTGGGAATCCAAACGTAAGCGAGCTTCCCGTCGGACAGCTCAGCTACCCGGCGGCGGTTGTCCTCTACCCAGCTGCGCTGCCGCAGGCCTCTTTCGCTGCGGATGGGCTCCACTACGAGCTCGCGCGCGCCTTCCACCTGAGGCGCTTCGTTGAGGAATATCAAAGTTTGCCGCCCAGCCGTGCCGTCCAGCAGTTCGTAGGGGTTGTCTTCGGCGGTCAGCTCCTCTCCGTTGACAGCCATCAGGTAATCCCCTTCCTGGGCATCCAGCCCGGGGCGGTCGAGGGGCGCTTTCAGGCCAGGGTTCCAGCTTTCGGAGGTATAGATGCGTTCGATGCGCCAGTAGCCATTCTCGGCGACCAAATCTGCGCCGAGCAAGCCGACCCGGGAGGTATCCACTGCGGGCATATCCCCACCAAATACAAAGCTGTGCCCAACCGACAGCTCGCCATTCATCTGGTCGAGGATGTAATTGAGGTCGGCGCGATGCCGGACATAGGGAATCAGGGGGGCATAGCGCTCGTACACCGCCTGCCAGTTGCGGCCGTGTAAATCCGGGTCGTAGAAGTAATCGCGCTCGTAGCGCCAGGCTTCTTCGAAGATTTGCTTCCACTCCGCCCGGCGGTCCAGCTTCATGCGGAGGTTAACGCTAAGGCTTTCGCCCCCTTTTTGGCCGGAAGGCTTCCCGGTATCGGTTATCCGCCACTTTTTGCCCTGCTGCAGCAGTATCTTTTTGCCGTCCGCCGATACGGCGGCCCGGCGCAGGCCACTGGCAAAATCGGTAGCCTTGGCTTTTTTCAATTCGAATTTTTTCAGGCTAAAGCCCGGCTGCCCTTCCTGCCGCACCGCCAGGAAAACACTGCCCGCCGGGCCGCTGAAGGTGCCTGCATAGGAAGCCTGTGGCAAAGGCATCGCCAAGGTTCGCCGGTCCAGCTGTTCCCAGTCGATGCGCACGGCCTGACTGCTGTCGGAGGGCTCTTCCGCGTCTTCGGAGGTTTCTGGCTCGGCGGCTTCTTCCTTTTCGGTGACCTTTTCTTCTTCTTCAGATACCGGTTCTTCGTCGCTTTCCGGCTGGAAGGGCGAGTCTTCCCCATCCTGCAGAACGATGAGGTAGGCACCGTAGTCCGGTTCCGCCTGCAGGTTGCTGGTGTTGGCCCAGCCCGCCGCCAGCCCCAGCTCTGTGCTGGCTAGGAAATACAGGTATTGGCCGTTCCGGTCCCAGGCGGGGCTGTGGGCATCTGCCAGGGGGCCGCTGAGAGGCCGGGCGGTGGCTTGCTCCAGCGACCAGGCGTAGAGCCGCCGGTAGCGGTTGTCCCCGGTTTTGGCGTAAGCCAGCCACTTGCTGTCGGGCGACCAGCGTGGCTGCAGGGAACTGCGCTCGATGTTTGCGCCGCCTACATCCGCTGTAGTCAGTTGTCCGGTGGCCAGCTCCACCACTTGTATCCGCACATCATCGTCTACAAAAGCGATGTACTTGCCATCCGGAGACCAGCTGGGGTTCCATGCCATTTTGGATGGCTTAATGTCGATGCGGCGAGGCTCTGACAGGCCATCCTGGTCAGCGATCACCAGGCCGTACCCCGCGCCGCCTTTGTCGGAAAACCAGGCCACCTTGCCGCCATCGGGCGACCAGACCGGCTTGCGGTCTGCAGCATCGGAGCTTTTGGACAGGTTGCGGACATCGCCCTTGTCTGCTGGCAGCGTAAAAATTTCTCCCCGGGCCTGGATCAGCGCTCGCTTGCCCGTTGCCGAGAGGGAGGCCTGAGCAATATCGCTGCTGACATCCTCAAAGCGCGGGCGCGTCCAGGGAAAATCGCCCAGGACGGTAATACGCAGGCGTTCTGCTTCCCCACTTTGGGGGTCCATCGTATGCAGGTAGCCTGCGCGCTCGAAGGCCAGCTGTCCATTCTGCCCGGAAAGCCACTTGATGTCCGCTCCTTCGAACTTGGTAAGTTGCTCCAGCTCCTGGCTCTGAAGGTCGTAGGACCAGATATTTGTAACCCAATCGCGATCGGAAAGGAAGTAAATCTTACCTTCCAGCCAGACGGGCTGTGTGTCGGTGGTGCGTTCATTCGGCAAGCGGGTTTCTTCCAGGCTTCCTAGCTCCAGTAAAGTCAGCGGGGTATTCTGGCCGCCGCGGTAGGCGCGCCATTCGCTATCCCAGCGGCTTACCCGGTCAACGATCAGCCGCTCTCCGTCCGGTGAGAAGGCGCCTCGGGCACCCCAGGGAGCAGGCAATAAGGTGGCGGGGCCGCCCTCTTTTGACACAGTCCACAGGCGGTCGTAAGCACGGGGAGCAGTACCCCGGGAAGAGGCAAACAGGATGCGCTCGCCATCGGGTGTCCAGCCTTGCACCGTGCAATCAGCGGGGTGCCAGGTAAGCCGCTGCGGTGCTCCGCCCTCGCTGGAAACGATGTATACGGCATCGCTGCCGGAGCGATTCGAACTGAAAGCGATTAAGCTGCCGTCAGGCGAAAAGTAGGGGTTGCGCTCAACTGCAGCAGTGCTGGTAAGGCGGCGCGCATCGCCCCCTTCCAGGCTGGCAGTCCAGAGGTCAGCACCGTAGGTGAATACTATTTGATCCTCGCTGATATGGGGCTGACGCAGCAGACGGGTGCCCTGCGCGGGGAGGTTGAGCCCCAGCATCAACAGCAGGGCAGCTAGGCTATATCGTTGCATATCGAAGGTTTTGTACAAGTTCCAAAGTAACCATTTCCGCCAAAATGCCCAATCAGTCTCCCAGGCGGCTGGCTTCTTCCAATTCCAGGCCGCTCTGCAGGCTGAGGAAATTCATTTCGTTGAAGCTTTCTCCATCGCCAAAAACGGCTGTATCTTGCTAGCGACTGACGCCATCATTCCCCGAACACCTCCTCGAGCTTCGCCTCCAGCGCTGGCCCTCTGAGGTTACGAGCGATGATCTTCCCCTCCCGGTCGAGCAGCACGGTATGAGGGATGGAGCGGACTCCGTAGAGCTGCGCGGCGGCATTCTGCCAGCCTTTTAAGTCGCTTACATGCGGCCAGCTCAACCCATCCTGCTCGATAGCCTTCAGCCAGCGCTGCTTCTTGCGGTCGAGGCTGACACCGAGGATTTCAAAGCCTTGGTCTTTATATTCCTCGTACACCTTCACCACATTCGGGTTTTCGCGCCGGCAGGGGCCGCACCAGCTGGCCCAGAAGTCGATGAGCAGCACCTTGCCCCGGAAATCGCTCAGGCTGATGTCCTCGCCCTCCGGTGAGGGCAGGGTGAAATCCGGGGCGGGGCCTCCCTTGGAGAAGGCTTCTGCCCGCTTGATTTCCTGCTTCATCTTGGCTGCAGCGGCGGGGTCGCTGGACTGGAAGTTGCTGACAAAGGCCTTGGCGTAGGGCAGGAAGAGGGGGTGGTTCTTCTGCTTGAGCACATTGAGCGCACCGGAGAGAGCCAGCTTATGGGCGTTGCTGCCCGCCTCCATTTTGGATAGAGCAGCATCCAGAATGGCTTGCTCTTGCTCCTCCCCTAGCCCGGAAATGGAGATGATAGTACGGGTGAAGTTGCGGAAGGATTCGAATACCCAGGGCAGGCGGTTGTAGGCAGGGTCGGAAAAATCGGCAAAGCGGAAGTACTCGTTGGCGAAGTACTCGACTTCGTTGTCGTAGCCCATGGGGTTGTTCTGGTAGCTGAGGTAGGTGTTCAGCCCTACGATATGGCCGAAGAAGGGGTCCTGCTGACGCGCCTCTTCCAACAGCGCCAACTTTAGCGAATCCAAGATTTTCATCTGCGCGACTATGGCTTCTCGGCCTTTGCCCTGACGAACCTGATAGAGCCGCGACTGCTTTTGGGAGCGTTGTTTCAGCTGCTCCATGTCCTGCTTGAGCTGTTGGTAATTTTTATTAAAATCAGAGCGGGCGAAGCTAGTGTTGCGCATGCTGTTGCAGTTGCCCTTGATAATTACGGTATCTTCCGGGCCCAGTACGAGCGGCAGCATATTTTTGTTGTGGTTGCCGACATAGTAGAAGTCGGGCGCTCCCTTGGGCACTTCAAAAGTGTAGACGTTTTCTGCCGCCTTATTGGCTTCTTCTTTCAGGCGGAAAGTGCTGCCGTCGAATTGATACAGCGCGGGCGGGCGCCGGCAGGAGGCCAATTCGCAGCGCAGGTGAGCCATTGCCGTTTCTTGTGCGGCTAATGCCGTAAGGCTGAATAAGAAAATGATAAGCCCGAGTACTGTTCGTCCCATCTTAAATTTTGTTTGCTGTCTCGATTGTGAAGGGCGGGGATTATGAATGCTCCACCCATTTGCGCCTTCGCCAATAATTGCCCCAAAAGTAAGCCTTAACGGGGGCGATTAATAATCTGCCCCTAGCTTTTTGCGAGAGCCGGGCCATAGGAGTCTGCATCGCTAAATGCTCCCCCTTATCGGCTTTTCTCCGGCATTGGCCTAAGGGAAAGGCACCGCAGGCAACAAACGCATAGCTTGTAAGTTGTATTATTAGAAGACTGACAACATGCGTTACCAATATCGTTTCAACTCATCCGCCAATAACAACAACCCATTCAGCACGCTCATCGGAGTAGTGCTGGGCATTCTCTTTTTGCTGGGGTTGTTCTTCATTGCCCGTTTTATTTTCACCATCCTCTACTACCTTTCCCCGCTGATGATTATAGCGGCGCTGATCATCGACCACAAGTCGGTCATCGGCTACGGCAAGTGGCTGCTGCGGCTCACCAAGGACAATACCCTGTTAGGTGTCGGTGCTATTTTGCTGACCGTGCTGGGCTTTCCGCTCGTCGCCTTGTTCCTGCTTGGAAAAGCGCTGCTGAGCAAGCGGGTCAAGGAGGCCCGGGAGGAAGCTGAGCAACAACGCGAGGGCGAGTACATCGAGTACGAAGAACTGGACAGCGAGCCAATGGACCTGCCCCGCATCGATCAGTGGGAAAAACAAGCTGAACCCAAGAAGCGCAAGGAACGCAACGATTACGACGACTTTTTCGACAGCCAACTCTAAAGCTATTGCTGTGGTTCTTTCTCTATAGCGCCGCGGCACTGCTTGCCGCCATCGCCTACACCGTCTTCATCCGCCTGGCGCTGCAGCACTGGATGGCCATCCCAGCTGTAGATGCTGCCTTACCAGCTGAGCCGCCCTTCGTGAGTGTGCTGGTGCCGGGCCGCAATGAAGCCGCCCACCTGCCCGAATGCCTGGGTGCCCTTTTGCAACAGGACTACCCGCCGGACCGCTACGAGATCTTGTTCATCGACGACCACTCTACCGACGACAGCCTGGCTGTTGCTAGGCAACTGCAGGGGCCGCAGCTTCGGATACTAGAGTTGCAGCAAGCGCTAGATGACAGTGATACCGCACAAGCTTATAAGAAAAAAGCCTTAGAGCTGGGCGTGCGGGAAGCCTGGGGCAACCTGCTGTTGACTACGGATGCCGACTGCCGGGCTCCGCAACAGTGGATACGCACAATGGCCGCTGCTTTGCTGCAGTACGACTGGCAAGCCATCGCTGGGCCGGTGCTCGGCTGGCGGGAGAAGAACTTCCTGCAGCGCTTCCAGTCCCTGGATTTTGCGGGTATGATGTTGATGACTGCGGCGGGCCTGCACAGCGGGCAGTTCACCCTAGGCAATGGAGCAAGCCTGGGGTTCCGCCGGGCGGCTTTTGAGGCAGTGGGCGGCTACGCTGGCAACAAACAGTACGCTTCTGGAGACGATGTATTCCTACTGCGCAAGATCGCGCAGCGCTTTCCGGGGCAGCTGGGCTTCCTCAAAGACGCAGCTGCTACCGTGCATACTGCTATGAAACCCGACTGGCAAAGCTTCCTGCGGCAGCGGCTCCGCTGGGGCACCAAAAACCGGCGGGCTGCCAGC
This sequence comes from uncultured Phaeodactylibacter sp., assembly GCA_964397205.1. Classification (GTDB taxonomy): domain Bacteria; phylum Bacteroidota; class Bacteroidia; order Chitinophagales; family Saprospiraceae; genus Phaeodactylibacter. Next base: position 8,360 of record CAYNIT010000003.1, read on the forward strand.
GGTGGGGGTGCGACTGCTGCTCTGGGCGTGGCCTTCCTGCTCAGTTGGCTGATACTGCTCACGCCCTTCTTACTTCCTTTTGCGGGCGCGCCCGCCCTAATCCTGGCGGCAGTGCTGCTGGCCCTCAAAGCTGCCGCCGATTACCTGCTGTTGGAGGCAGCAGTTCGCTTTTTCCGCCGGCGCAAGCTGCTGCGCCGTTTTTTCCCCATGGAGCTGGTGCATATCTTGTACATTGCATTCGCAGGCTTGCTGTCCCTGCTGGTGCGCCGGCATGTGTGGAAGGGGCGGCGGGTGCGGTGAGCGCCTCTAAACTGCCGCCCAGGGTCAAGCACCGCCAAGCAGCCACCGCCCGAGGGAAGCAACCGGTGAAGGGCAAGGACATTCAAGCCATCCCCTTCGCCCCGCGCAATTCTTCCAGGCGGCTTTTGTAGATGAATTTCGGAGTGGAGCTATAGAGCTTGTCGTAGAGCCGCAGCGCTTCCTGAAGATAGGAAGTCTCCTGCGGCTGTATACGCCACAGTTCGTAGTAAATGGCGGCCTGGCCATCTTCCCCTTCTGCCTGATCCAGCAATTGTTGCAGCAAGCGGAGGGCACCGGCTTCGTCATCGTGGGCGTGGTGTTGTTTGGCGGCCAGCAGCTGGGCTTCAAAGAGCAGATCGGGGTTGCCCAGTTCCCCGGCCAGGCTGAGGGCTTCTTCTACCACCTTTTCCAGTTCGGCGAGTCGGCGAAGCTGTAGCAGCACCAGGCCTTTTTCGGCCAGGCTGGCGCCCAGCACCAGTTTGTTGTTGATGCGGCGAGTGACCTCGATGGCACGGTCGTAGTGGTGGAGGCTGCGGTCGTATTGTTCGGTGAAGTAGAATACATCCCCCAGGGTGTTCAGTGCTTTGGCGATGCCCTTCTGGTAGCTCAGTTCTTCGCAGAGCATCAGGTTTTTCTGCAGGTACTCGATGGCTTTCTGAAAATGCCCCTCTATGCTGTACAACTCCCCGATTAGCCCCAGCGCGATGGCAGTGCCTTGCTTATCGCCCAGCTCTTCGCAGAGGTCGAGGTCGCGCTGGAAGTTCTCCATCGCCCGGCTGTAGTCGCCCTTGCGCTGGTAGACCAAGCCGATGCAGCCAATGGCGATGGAGGTCAGCAATTTGTTGCCCAACTCCTCGCTCAGCGCCAGGCCGCGGCGGTAGCTTTCCAGCGCGTCGTCGTAATCGCCTTTCTCAAAGTAGACGATACCGAGGTTGGTGTACAGATTGGCCATGCCCTGCTTATCGTTGTGGCACTCGCTGACGGCCAGTTGCTTCTGCTGGCTGCGGATGCCCTCCTCGTAGTTGCCCTGATTCATAAAGGTCAGGCCCAAATTGGCTGCGACCTGCGCCCGGCTGCTGGGCTCCATGCTGTCGTCTTCGATGCGCAGGCTGCGCTCGAAGTACTCCTTGGCTTCGTCGTATTTCCCTTGCCGGAAGTAAAGGTTGCCCAGGCTGCCGTAGACCTTCGCCCGGCCGGAAGGGTCGTCGATAGACTCGAACAAGCCCGCCGCCACCTGCAGATAGTTCATGGCCTCCGGATAGTCGCCTTTGAGCATCAGCAAATGGCCCAGGTTATTGTTGGCCTGCCCCAGCAGTACTACATCGCGCGACTTCTTCGCCAGCTGCAGCGCCCGTTCGTAGGCGCTCTGGCACTCTTCCCAATCGCCAATCAGCTCCAGGACTTTGCCCTTGTTGAGGTAGGTTTGAATTTGATCTGCCGTATCCTTTTGCTGCCCCAGTTTCTTGAGCAGCTTTTCGTAGTAATCCAGCGCCTGCTGGTTTTGGTAATTGCTGCGGGCGTAATCGGCGGCCTTCTGCAAGTACTCGCAGGTTTTGTCAAACACGCCTGCCTGCTCATAGTGGAAAGCCAGGTCCACATAGCGCTCCTCCATGTTACTGCTGTAGAGGCGCTCAATGGCTTCAGCGATCAGGCGGTGCAGCTGTTCGAGGCGGGCGCGCAGCTGCATGCTGTAGACCGCTTCCCGCAGCAGCGAGTGGCGGAAGATGTAGCGCAGCTCGTTCATGGCGTGCCAGATCTGCCCCTCCTCAGCGTGTTTGATCTGCTCTTTGAGGAGTTGGGAAGCCTGTCCGTTGTGGCGGCTGAATTCCGATTTGCTCTTCATAACTTCCGACAGGATGGGCACCTCAAATTCCCGGCCAATCACCGCGGCAGCCTTCACCGTCTCTTTCACCAGGTCAGAAAGCCGGTCAATCCGTGCCGTAAGAATGGTATTGATAGAGCTGGACAATTGTATGTTTTTGTCCTTCATCGTCCATTGCCCGTCTTCCTTTTCCAGCAAATTGCGCTCGGAGAAGTACTCCAGTATTTGTTCCAGGTAGAAAGGGTTGCTGTTGGAAGTACGCAGTAGCATCTCGAAGAACTCCGGGCTAAGGGCCCCGCCCAGGCGCAGGCGGGCGAACTCCCGTACGGCTTCCGGCCGCAGCGTGTCCAGGTTCAACTCCAGTACCGGCAGCGAGATTTGGCTCGCCACGGCCTCACTGAGAATGCGCGGCTGCGTGCCGTCGTCCAGGTAGCGGGAAGTGACTACCAACAGAACGGGGAAGCGCTCCATTTGCCGGACGAACTCCCCAAGCAACTCCCGGCTGTTATCGTCCATCCAATGCCCGTCCTCCAGCTCCAGCACTACCGGGTGGATGAGCGACTCTGCCATGAGCAGGTTGATGATGGAAGAAAGGGTGTTCTGGTAGCGCCCCTTTGCATCCAGCACGTCCCAAATGGAATCGCGGTAGTTCAGGCCAATGAGGGCGGCCAGCACAGTTTTGGTACGCACCAGTTCGCGGCGCACCGCCTTGGCTTCCACCCGATTGACCTTTTCCAACTCCTCCAGTAATTGGCTGTAGCGCTCCTCAAAGTGCTGCCGGTTGGCCATAGAGCTGCTCTCCGGATACTGTTCGAAGTAGTTTTTTAGAAAGTAGATAAAGGGGTTGAAGGGCTTTTTCAGGATCTGATCCGCCTGACAGGTGTGCCACTGCACCAGCTTTTCCCCATAGAGGACATCCTTCAGCTCGTACACCAAACGGGTCTTGCCGACACCCGCTTCTCCGTAGATGTAGGCGATGCCCGCCGGCTGCTGGCCGAAAATAGGCTTGGCAAATTCGATGAGCTGCTGCAGCTCCGGGTCGCGCCCCACCATTTCGCTGACGTAGGTGGGCCGGGATTCGTAATTGCGTCCGATCAGCTTGTAGGTAGGCACATTGCCTTTGATGCCCTTGTACTGAATATCGCCCCGATGCTGAAAGTTGAAATGCCGATTCTTCTGAATGTCGCCGTCCACCAGCACCTCTCCCCAGTTGGCGTAGGTCATGAGGCGGGCCGCCAGGTTGACGCGATTGCCGACAGCGGCGTACTGGCAACGCTCCGTCCCGCCGACGATGCCCGTGTAGGCGGTGCCCACCGTAATACCCACTCGGTACTCCAAGTCAGTAGCGGCTTGCAGCTCCCGCAGGCTTTCCCGCAGAACGAAGATGAATTCCAGTGCCCTGTCGCTGTTGTTTTCAAAGGAAACCGGCGCGCCGAAGAAGCCCACCATCACGCCGCCTTTGTCGCCAAAATCCACCTCTTTAAAATAGCCGGAGAAACTATTGATCTGCTCCAGTACTACGGAGGCGAACTGATCGAGCAGTTCGTGGTTTCCCACACCCCGGAAGGAGAGGAATATGGAGATGACCGTGCGGAACTCCCCTTCCTGATTGTAGTGCGCTACGGCTTCGGGCAGGAACTTTAGGGCTACTTCTGTTTTCAGTGGTGCCTGAGGGGCCGGTTCCGGCAGAGCCATATCGCTTTCCGGCGTCAGCCCCCAGACCTTGTAGAAGCCCTCTTCGAGTTTGTTGATGTAAAAGCCTTCTTCTTTCAGCTGATGGCAGAGCGCTTCGTCGATGACGATATCTTGGTCTTTAGCTTTGGTCTGGCATTCCGCACAGCTGTTGATCGGCTCGCCCCGGAAATAAAAAGCTTTGTTTTTCTTCGTACCGACGATGCCCCACTCTACTTCGCCAAAGGAAAGCCCGAATTTGATGCCAATCGTAAAGTTGCCGAAGCGGAATTCCCGCCTGCTGAAGAGCTCCCGTGCCAGCATAGCTACCTGCACGATGTCGCAGCCCTTTTCCGGAGATTGCTCGGAGGGGAATATGGCAGTGAAGGCATCCCCGGCGTAATAGGGGATGAAGCCGCCGTTGGCGTAGACCAGGCTAACGAGCGGCTCGAAGATCTCGTTGAGCACGTTGGTCAGCTGCTCTGCGCCCCGGCTTCCCTGCCGCATGAGGGCATCTGTCAGCGGCGTGAAGCCCGAGAGGTCAACGAATAGAGTGTAAGCGTTGATCCGCCCATAGTGGTGCTCTTCCAGGTATTGCTCCTGTATATAGTGTGGAATAAGGTTCTTCACAGATCGTAGTCCTCGTTCTGTATATAGGGAGAAAAATACAAATTTTCGTGTAGGAGGCGTAATCGGAAGCATCCGCTGCCCTCCTTTCCTTTCTTTTGCTTGGGTAATTTACCCGCTTTTTGGCTGGTGCCCATTTCGTCAAGCGTATGAACGCGGCAAACTGGAAAAAATTTGGTGTTGACCCCAGTTTCGTGACAGAATCGGCGGTATCACCCCATATCCGTCAACACATCAAGCAGGTCCTGATGCAGCTGATTGCGCTGTACATCCAGCTGCGTAGGCGTTGCCAGGCGTTGGTGCTCTTCCCGCTTGAGTTTGTTCCAGCGTTGCTCCAGCAGCAAGGCTTGTTTGTAAAAATCTGGCTGCTGCTTTGTGACGGAGACCAGTTCCTGAATGAGCTGGCCCGTTTTGCCGTTGCGGAACAACTCGATGAGCGCCGCCTTATCGTACTCAAAGCCCTGCTGATGGCCGGGACGGGGCGGCTCACGGGGTTGCTCCACGGCATCGGCGCTGTAGTCCAGGTCTTCCCGCAGCCGGTTGACCAGCTCGCCCAGTTCCTGGCTGATGCCCGTTAGGGCTTCGTCCTGGCTTGACCACTGGGTAATGGGTTTGCCGTTGCGCGGGAGTGCCTGCAATTGGCCGATGGGCAGTTCATCCAGATGCGCAGTGGGCGCGTAGAGTACGGGGATGAGCGCCAGCTGCCGGCTTTGCTGCCGTTGGTAAGCTTGTTCTTGCAGCTGCAGGCATTCTGGGGAAGCCAGGAAAGCATTGCTGAGGAGCAGCAGGCTGAGCTCGGCCTCCTGCAACGCTTGTTCCAGCACCTGCTCCCGTTGCCCGTGCGCCACCTCTTGCTGGGCGAACAGCTCCACCCGATTGAGATGGAGCAACAACGCCATGCTCTTGCGCAGCTCATCGGCCCCCTCTTGATCCTCCGGAGCGTAGAGCAGCAGTAAATTGACGGGCCCTTCGCCCCGGGCGCTCTTGAACGGCCGCGGGGCTGCTCCCTTTGCGCCGGCTTCGCTATGCACCGGCTCCTGCTTCAGCTTTTCCCCTATGGCTTCGGCGAGCTTGAAAAGCTGGCGTTGCAGCCGCTTGCGGCGGGCGGTCAGCGACGGATCCGAAGCTCCCAGCTCCAGCTCCTCTTGCTCCAGTTTGTTCAACTCGGATTTTTGCATGCTGACAGCTGTAAGATGAGCCCGGCTATGAGCTTGTGCCAGCCCGCGCAGGGCTTCTAGCGCTTCGGCTATCGCCCCGTTTTCAATTTGTTGCCAGATGGCGGCTATACGTGGGTCTTGGGATGGCATAATGAAGCTTTCGTTTGCGGTAAAAATATTGATTTTTTGACAGCTGACCAGACTTTGCGTATTTTTCCATTTCACCAATACCCCACAAGATGAAGAAGCTGCTCGTCGCTGCCGATTTTTCCCATGCTTCTCAAAAGGCTTTTGAATACGCCGCTTGGCTCAGCATCGAGCTGACGGCAGAGCTTCACCTGGTATTCGTGAATACCGATACCCAGGCCGAAACGACGCTGCCGGAGACTTCCCGCCGCGATATGGTCAGCCGGGAAAACCTGAAATACGAGCAGCGCCTGCGCCGCATGGCGACGGCCTATCCGGATCAAGCCCCGGAAGACTGGGCTTCCCTGAAATTGAAGTCACTGATGGTGCGCAATGGCCCGGTCTCGGCTACCCTGGCGAGAGCTGCGAAGGAAATTGGCGCCGATTTTCTGGTAGTAGGCGTGCGGGCTAAACACAAACTTTCGGAATACCTCTTCGGCAGCATCAGCACTCACCTGATCGGGCGGGCACCTTGCCCTATGCTGATCGTACCGGAGCTGGCCAGCTATGAGCCCATCCAGCGGATCGCCGTTGCGCTGGATATCACGCTGGAGCAGCAGTCGGTACTGCCGCAGGTGGAAGCCATCGCTGCTCCCCTGGGGGCGGAAGTTGCTCCTTTCTTCGTTAATATGCTGCCGGAGGAACAGGACAAAATCAAGGTAGAGCGCCTGGATGCGGATGGGCAGCGGGTGGACATGGTGCGGGATGAAAGCGTGAGCAGCGGCATCAATTACTACCTGGAGCGCTTTCCCTGCCAGATGCTGGCGATGTATCTGCCCAAGCGGGCCTTCCCGGAGAACCTGCTGCATGGCCGGCTGGTGCGGCGGACGGCTTGGCGGACGCCTCTGCCCTTTCTGCTGTTTAAAGAGTAACGTACCCACCATTTCGCGCTCTGGGGGCATCTTGGTATGGAGCGGCAGGGGTGGAGGCAGTAGCTACCGGAGTACCAAGCCAATCTGATTTCAGAATACACAACCCAGCGCCCGTTTTTTGCGTTTGGTAATCAACTTTAAATCGCATAAATGAAAGGAGTCCTACAGATTGCCCGTATTTTCGGTATTCCCGTGCAAGTCCACTGGACCTTCTTGCTGATTTTTGTATGGGTGCTGATCAAAGGGCTGGGAGAAGCCTGGAACTGGCAGACCATCGGCTGGATGATGGCTTTCGTGATGGCGCTCTTCTTCTGCGTCGTCTTGCACGAATTCGGGCACGCCCTGACTGCCCGGAGGTTTGGCGTAGATACGCGGGATATCATCCTTTCTCCCATCGGCGGTGTGGCCCGCCTGGACCGGCTTCCCGAGGACCCTCTGCACGAGTTTTTTGTGGCAGTGGCTGGCCCAGCAGTGAATGTTGGCATCAGCCTGACGCTCTCGGTATTCCCCATGGTTATCAGCTCCCACAGCCGCGATAAGTTTTACAATTTCTTCCTTAGCCTTTTCTACCCCAATAGCAATGTATTTGCCGTAGGCTTATCGCCAATGGATTACTTCCTGTTCGGGCTGATTTTTCTCAATATCGTACTGGCGGTTTTCAATTTGCTGCCCGCCTTCCCTATGGACGGAGGGCGGGTGCTGCGCGCTTTGCTCTCCATGCGCCTCGGGCGGCTGCGGGCTACCCGTCTGGCCTCCTACGTAGGGCAGGTGCTGGCAGCCGGGCTTGTGCTGTTTGGCATCTGGCAGTTCAGCATACTCACAGCCGTAGTTGGGGTATTCGTATTCGCCATGGCAGTAAATGAATACCGCATGGTGCGCTTCGATGAGGTGCTGCGGCAACATACGGTAGCGGATGTCCTGCGCCCGCGCTTTGCTTGCCTGTACGCTGACCAGCCGGTTGCTGCGGCTATCGACCGCATGCAGCACGGGACAGAGCGGCACTTTCTGGTTTTCGACCGCTGGCAAAACATTACTGGCACACTAAGCGAGCAACGCCTGCGCAAACTGGCAAAAGGAGATGCACTGGCCTTGCAACAGCCCCTTTCCGATGTGGTCCAAAAGCGTTTTGAGGCACTGCTGCTGGAGGATTCGCTGGGGGAGGTATTCCCTAAGCTCCACCGACGCAGTCAGGGCATCCTCCCTGTTTTCGAACAGGGCAAACTGATCGGGGTTGTAGACCGCAGCGGGCTGGACCAATTCTTGGAATTCAAAGGCAAATAAGCAGAGGACGGCTGCCGAAAAAAGATTACCTTCCCCCCCAAAAGTATGCTCGACCAAGCAAGCAGCGTGCGCGATGGCGAAGAACTGGACTTGCCCGCGCTGGAAGCCTACCTGCGGCAAAGCTGGCCCGGATTTCAGCGCATAGAAAGCCTGCAGCAGTTTCCCGGCGGCTATTCCAATCTAACTTACCTGCTCAAGACCAACCTGGGCGAAGCGGTGCTCCGCCGGCCGCCCTTCGGCGCTGCGATCAAAGGCGGGCACGATATGGGGCGGGAATTCCGGGTGCTCTCGGCGCTGAAGGGCCAGCTGGATGCCATCCCGCAACCTTTGCTGCGGTGCGAAGACGAGAGCGTCATCGGCGCCCCCTTTTACCTGATGGAGCGGGTGAAGGGCGTCATCCTGCGGGGGCATTCCGTTAAGGAATTGAAGTGGGGCCCAGCACAGATGCGTGCTCTGAGCGAGGCCACGGTGGATACGCTGGCGCGTCTACACCGCCTGGACGTTTCCCAGCCGGAATTGGCCAGCCTGGGCAAGCCCGCAGGCTACACCGAACGGCAGGTAGCGGGATGGATCAAACGCTATTACAAAGCAGCAACCGAGCGGGTGCCGCAGATGGACGAACTGGCGGAGTGGATGCGCCAGCACCGCCCTTCCGACCAGCCGCCCGCTCTGATCCACAATGACTTCAAATACGACAACTTAGTGCTGGATCCCGAGCAGCCCGCCCGCATCCGCGCCATTTTAGACTGGGAAATGGCGACCCTGGGCGACCCCCTCATGGACCTCGGCACTACTCTGGCTTACTGGACGGAAGCGAAAGAAGCAGAGCGCATGCCCCTGGCCGCCGCCAACCTCAGCTGGCTGCCCGGCAACCTCAATCGGCAGGAAGTGTTGGAGCGCTATGTGGAACAACGAGGCATCAGCTTGCAAAATCCATTGTTTTACTATATTTATGGAGCCTTTAAGATAGGCGTAATTGTACAGCAGATTTACTACCGCTACCGAAAAGGCCATACCCAAGACCCCCGCTTTGCCGACCTGCTGAAGGCCGTGCAGTACTTCGGGCAGTTGGGCACTACAGCCCTCGAGCGGGAGCGGATTTCCGGCCTGCTGTAGTTAACAAAATGATAATCCGGAGGCGGTCCGGTACGTTCCGCCCCGGCTCTGCGTTAAAACATCATCAAATTCCCAAAACAGCCCTATTATGTTACACAAAAAATGGATGATCATCGCCTGCTTGTTGTTGGCTTGTTTGAGCCAGGCCCAGAGCAACGCCCATCTGGAATACATCGAACGGTTCAAAGAGATTGCCATCCGCGAGATGGAACGCGCCGGCATTCCCGCCAGCATCAAACTGGCGCAAGGGCTGCTAGAATCAGGTGCCGGAACAAGCGATCTGGCCCGCCGTGCCAACAACCACTTTGGCATCAAATGCGGTGGGGACTGGTCCGGCAAAACCTACTACAAAAAAGACGACGACTTCAACGAGCGGGGCGAGCTCATCGAATCCTGCTTCCGCGATTACCGGAACCCGGAAGCCAGCTATATCGCCCATTCCGAATTCCTGCGGGACCCCAACAAACAGTACCGCTACGGTTTTTTGTTCCGGCTCGACCCTACCGATTACAAAGCCTGGGCTCGCGGATTGAAGCGCGCCGGCTACGCTACGAGTGCCACCTACGCCAGCAAACTCATCGACATCATTGAGCGCTATGATTTGCACCGCTACGACAGCCTCTCCTCTACCGAAGTCATCGCGGGCGGGGAAGAAGTGCCGGAACTGGGCGGCCAGGATGACATCGTAGTCCGCCCCGGATTGGTCTTTACCAACAACGATGTCGACTACCTGCTTGCCCGCAAAGGGGAAACCCTGGCCGATATCGCCCTGCGCAGCCAAGCCGATGTGGACGACCTAATGGAGTACAACGATCAGAAATACCGCCCCAACGAAGATCTGAAGGAAGGCACCGTCATCTACCTGCAGCCCAAGCGCAACAGCTTCCGCGGCAAACGCGAATGGCACTATATAAAGGAGGGGGAAACCATGTTCAGCATTTCCCAGATTTATGGCATCGACCTCGGCCGCCTCTACCGCCGCAATAAGATGGAGAAAGGGCAAAGCCCGGCGGTGGGAGAAAGGATTAAAATACGCGGCTGGAACGTCAGCGACCCGCCCAAGCTAAAGCAGGAGGTGGAAGCAGCAACACCAGACGAAGACCGGCTGGAAATCCCCATCTCCACCCCTCCCGAAGAAGAGGTAGAACCCATTGTCATCGAGGACGAGGACGAGTCCTTCGACATGGACGATGGCTTCGATATTGACGAAGAGAACCTGCTGGACCCCATCGTGCCCATCAAACCGCCCGAAACCGCGCGGGAGGAAAAGGAGGATACCACCGATCCAAGCCAAGAACAGGCAGACGATACTGCTGATGGCCAGCCTGTAACCGATGAGGGCTTTGGAGACGACAAGCTCGACCAGCCGGAGGAAAAGCCCGATCCGCAGCCCGATAATCGCTTCCATGTCGTATCAAAAGGGGATACGTTGTACAACATTTCCCGCCGCTACGGCCTCAGTGTAGCTGAGCTGAAGGAACTGAACGGCCTGACCTCCAACCTGATCAAGATCGGGCAGAAACTGCGCATCCGGTAAGGCCAATTTCCGGCAGCAGCATACGGGTAATAAAACAGAAAAATGGACCTTTGCGCAAAAGACGACTTATGAGGAAAAAACTTTTACCAATTGTGCTTTGGAGCTTCCTGGCCACAGGCGGCCTCTCAGCACAGGATGGTTCCATCTTTGGATTTAAAGGCGGATTGGCGCTGAGCAATCAGCAGTGGGAGTCCTTTCAGCGGGAGCCGGTGCTGTTCTTGCAGGGAGATGTGTTCATCGAAAGCTTGCCCGTGGAAAATAAATTCGCTCTATTCGCCCAAGCGGGCTACCACCCCAAAGGCAGCGCTATCCAAAGCCGGCTGGTCGGTAATCCCTTCAACGGGCAGCTATTTCGGGAACCGCGCCGGCGGTTTGTTTTCCACAACGCCTCCCTTGTGCTGGGCGCCAAGCAGAAGTTTGAGTTCGCCGGATCTTCTCAGGCCTACTACATCCTTGGAGTAAGGGGGGATTATACCGTGGATACCAACCTGGATGAATTCCAGGATGAGAACGAAGGGTTTGCCCCCATCTTCCCAATCGACGATGAGCGTTTTATCCGTCGGTTCAACTACGGCATTACCGTTGGCGGAGGCTGGGAATTTCAGTTTTCTGAATTTGTGGGGGGCATGATTGAACTCAGCTTCCACCCAGACCTTTCTCTGCAGTACGAACAGCCCGCAGGTACGGTACAAATCAACAACCCGCAGTTCGTTGGCCAGTACAACATCCCACAGCGCCGCATCCGCAATCTCGCGCTGGAACTGAGCATCGGCCTGCGGTTTTTACGCAAAGTGGTTTACGTCGATTAGCGAAAAGCAAGATTATGCGATTACGAAGTAAGAACCTGGTCAAAATATACGGCAAACGCAAAGTGGTGAGCGATGTCTCCCTTGAGGTCAATCAGGGCGAAATCGTCGGACTGCTTGGCCCAAACGGAGCCGGCAAGACCACCACTTTTTATATGGTCGTCGGTTTTATCCGCCCCAATGAAGGGCGGGTTTTCCTCGAGGGCGACGACATCACCGAGCTGCCGATGTACAAGCGCGCCAAGCGCGGCATCGGCTACTTGCCGCAGGAGCCTTCTGTCTTCCGGAAGCTGAGCGTGGAAAACAACATCATGGCGGTGCTTGAGATGATGCCCCTCAGCAAACAAGAGCGGGCGGAACGGCTAGAGTCCCTGATCGATGAGTTCGGGTTGGAAAAAGTGCGCAAAAGCCGGGGCGATACGCTATCCGGCGGTGAGCGGCGGCGGACGGAAATTGCCCGGGCGCTGGCTACTGACCCTAAATTCATTTTGCTCGATGAGCCCTTTGCGGGCATCGACCCCATTGCGGTGGAGGACATTCAGTACATCGTAGCCAAACTGAAGACCAAAGACATCGGCATCCTCATCACCGACCACAACGTTCAGGAAACGCTGTCTATCACCGACCGAGCATACCTGATGTTCGAGGGCAGCATCCTCAAAGCGGGCACGGCCGAAGAACTCGCTGCCGACGAAATGGTCCGTAAAGTCTACTTGGGCAAGAACTTCGAACTGCGCCGAAAAGTCATTGATTTGAATGAAGAACGTTAAGCTACTGCCTGTAAACTGCTTGTTGCTGCTGTCGGGGCTGATGCTAGGTACCGCCTGTGAATCGGAACAAGCGCCCATCCGGCTGACCTCCTCCGAGCGTGTCCGTATCGACACCCTCGTAAAGCGGGAGGTGGACAGCTTGGCGCCTCTGCTGGACAGCATCTGTGAGGCGGAGTACGAGGGCATGGTAGAGCGCGCCGTGGACTCCATCGTCCGCCTGCGCCGGGCGGAAGAGCGCAAACTTCGAGAACGCCTAAAACAAAAGGAATGAGAGCTGCTGCCCTACTGTTCTTGCTGGCCTTGGCGCTGGGGTGCGGAGAAGACGACCGCAACCAAAAGGCGGTGCAGAAAATGATCGAAGAAAAGGTGGAGGAACGGCTGCGCACTTACCGCGAAACGCGCATGAACCGCTGCCGCCGGGAAGCCGCTCAGGAGGCCAGCACCATCGCCGACTCCATACTGCTGGAGCAAGCCCGCCTTACCCGCGATACCCTCTCCAAACCGCCCAAGCCCGCCAAACCGGAACGGCCGGAGCTGAAGACGCTGGCGGATTCGCTGAAGGTGGCACCTATACTTCGGCGGGATACCGGGGTGGTGGATAGCACTGGTATGTAAAGTAAGCTCTACCCATAAAAGTAATCAGTCATGAAGCTTATGCATCCCATCCTCCTAGCCGTAACAGCCTTTTGGGGAGGTGAGCCAGGAAAGGATGCTAGGCCTGCATTTACCTCTTTTATCAGTTGCTTCATTTTTTCAAAACGATTCCCACTCAAACCCCACCACATTCCGCTCTGCCTTGCTGAACTCGATCCCTACATAGAAGCCCGACTCAACCGGCTGATATTTCTGCGCATAATTCTTGCTCTTGAGCTGCTGCAGCGCCTGCCCGCTCGGGCTATCCACCACCTTGAATTCAAAGAGATACAACTGCTGCTCCGTTTTCAGCGTCAAATCGAGCTGGCCTTGATTAGTAGTATCTTCCGGGATAATGTCAAACCCTAAACTAGCAAGGTACGCGTAGACCACACTAGCATAGTAGCCCTCGTATTCTGCGATCCGGTTGTTCGTGAAGTTTTGGTAGGGGATGGAAGCAAACAAGGCTTGCAGCTGTGCTTTGAGTTTATCCATGTCCGCCTCGATGAGTGCGGTGTAGATACCATCTTGGTATTGGCTTTTCTTGTTCTTCTGCGTGGTCAATACGTCGATGAAAAAATCGTTTAGCGAGTATTGGATTTCCTTGTTAGGTATCCCCAACCGATAGCGGTTCCGGCCCCGGAAGCTAAACTTTTCCTTAATCGTCAAGTAACCCGTTTGCCAAAGCAGCGGCTCCAGCTCAATATTATCCACATCGAAGCTGTCGAGCATGCTGTCTGTAGCTTCGTAGTGCTCGATGTTCGGGATGTCGTAGGCTTTGGACTTAACGAGGTCGATGAGAAATTTAGGGTTGCCGGTGCTCCACCAGTAGTTGCGGAAGTCTAGATTATTATCTATGAAGAGCAGGATGTCAAATGGATTGTAGACTTTGTCTCCGAAATAGTTATAACCGTTGTACCACGCTCTGACTTCCTCCATATTTACACCAGCCAAATGTTCTTGGAAATGCTCTAGGACTTCTTCGTGGGAATATCCGCAGATATTTCCATAGGTAGGATTGAGGGTAATATCATTCAAATTATTCAACCCGCTGAACAAGTTCAACTTAGAAAACTTACTCACCCCAGTAATAAACACCAGCCGGATCAGCTCATCGCTCGCCTTGATGACTGTGTATAAATCCTTCAGCTCATCGCGCATTTCCCGGGCCAGCTCTGTATCGGTGATGTTGTCCAGAATCGGCTTATCGTATTCATCGATGAGGAGCACCACCGGTTTACCATGCTTTTCGTGGGCTGCCCAGATCAAGCGGGCCAGTGCATCCCTAGGGGTAGCTGTTTCTTCCAACTCGACCCCTAGCCGCTGGGCTTCCTTCGACATTTCCCAGCTCAGCATACTGTACATCCGCTCCATCGTGATGCTCATCCCTGCCCCCAAGCTGATGTGGATCACGGGATAACGGTCTTCAAAATCCCACTTATCCTCAATGTATAAGCCTTTGAACAGCGCTTTATTCCCCTCAAAAACCTCCTTGAGCGTATCCAAAAACAAGCTTTTGCCAAAACGCCGGGGGCGGGACAAGAAGTAGTACTTCCCCTGATCAATCAAGCGAAAAGCATACGGCGTCTTGTCCATATACACATACCCGCCATCTATGATATGGCTTAGCGTTTGTATCCCAATGGGCAGTTTTTTCGGCATAGGTTTTAATTTCAGCAGTAAGATAACAGTTTGCCTCCACAGGTACAAACGCTACTCTCTCTCCTCCACCCGGCCGTGAAACTTCTCCAATTTATCTTCCAACTTGCCAACGAGGCGCAGCGCATCCCGCATCTGCTGATCAGGAGCAGGGAAAATACTGCCCACGAAAGCCGCAAAGTCGTTGAGCCGCTGGTAATAAGGAAAAGGAGGCATCATCCGCTCAAATTCGCTGTCCATGATATACATAGCTTCCAGGCCATCGGAATAGTCCTTCTGCGTCTGGCCAAAGCCCAGGACATAGTAAGGGCCGCCCGGCAAGCTTATCGAGGGGTCCGTTTTCAGCTCCTCGTTGAGGAAAACATTGGCTGTCTCACCTGCCTTGAGCTTGGGCATATCGTAGTCGTAGAAGAAGCGTACTTTCGCAAAATCGAAGGAGTCCCGGAAAGCCGCCACCATATGGCGGTTGAATGCAGCGGCTTCTTGCCGGGTTTGCCGCAACAGTTTTTCCATGCGGGCACGCCCTTTGTCGTCGGGCCCATAGCCGCTGAGCACTTGCTCCATGGCGTCGATTTTGCGCTGTCGGGAGGGCAGGCGGATCAGCAAAGTGCCGCCTTTGAGGTCTCGGATCGCCTCTTCGGCGCGTTTTTCTGCACTTTGGGAGGCAGCAGGCCCCACGCTGGCGAACAAAAGCAGGGTCAAAATTCCTAAATAAAGCTTCATACCGTTAAATTTAAGTTATACCGCAAGGCGTTGGGCAGAAAACCGCCAAAAATATAGCATACTCCCTGAACCTTCGGCATGCACCGGCAAATTACAGAGTGGGAACGTACCGCCTGCTCCTTTGTGTATTTTTTTTGCCAAATTTGCAAGCGGACCAACGTAACGAAAACAACCTCAACGCAACGCCATACGTATGCAACCGATTGACATAGAAGCGCTGAATCAGCAAATCCACGCCGACAGTGCCTTCATTGAAAAACTGAATGAAGAGACCGGCAAAGTCATCGTCGGGCAGCAACACATGATCGAACGGCTGCTGCTCGGCCTGCTGAGCCGGGGCCATGTGCTGCTCGAAGGCTTGCCGGGCCTGGCTAAAACCTTGGCCATCAAAACCCTTTCCCAGGCGGTTCACGGCCAGTACAGCCGCATTCAGTTTACACCCGACCTCCTGCCCGCCGACATCATCGGCACCATGATTTACAACCCCAGCAGCAACGAATTTACCGTGCGCAAAGGGCCCATATTCGCCAACTTCGTGCTGGCGGATGAGATCAACCGCGCGCCGGCCAAGGTGCAAAGCGCCCTGCTGGAAGCCATGCAGGAACGGCAGGTCACCATCGGCAACGATACCTTTCCGTTGCAGGAGCCGTTCTTAGTGCTCGCTACCCAGAACCCCATCGAACAGGAAGGCACCTACCCGCTGCCCGAGGCACAGGTGGACCGTTTCATGCTGAAAGTAAAGATTGGTTATCCCAATAAAGGAGAAGAACGGGAAATCATCCGCCGCAACCTCGGAGACGAAAGCTTTGGGCAAGTCAGCCCGGTGATACAGCCCGAAGACATCCTCCGCGCCCGGAAGTCCGTGCGCAAGATTTATATGGATGAGAAAATCGAGCGCTACATCCTAGACATCGTCTTCGCCAGCCGCGATCCCGGAGAATACCAGCTCGGGCGGCTGCAGCCCCTCATCAACTTCGGCGGCTCCCCGAGGGCCAGCATCAACCTTGCCCTGGCCTCCAAAGCCCAGGCCTTTCTGCGCCGGCGCGGCTACGTCATACCCGAGGATGTGCGCAGCGTTTGCCACGATGTCATGCGCCACCGACTAGGGCTGACTTACGAGGCCGAAGCGGAGAACATCACCCAGGAAGACATCATCAATAAAATTCTGGATACCGTAGAGGTACCCTGATAAACTGCACTATGGAGACGAGCGAGTTGCTGAAGAAAGTCCGCAAGATCGAGATCAAGACCCGGGGGCTGAGCCGGCACCTGTTTTCCGGTGAGTACCACAGCGCCTTCAAGGGGCGGGGTATGTCCTTCAGCGAAGTGCGCGACTACCACTACGGCGATGATGTGCGCAACATCGACTGGAACGTCACCGCACGCACCGGCACACCACACGTCAAAATATTCGAAGAGGAACGGGAGCTGACTGTAATGCTGCTCATCGACATGAGCCCCTCCTCCTTCTTCGGCACGGTCAGTCAGCTGAAGAACGAAATGATCACCGAAATTTGCGCGGTGCTCGCTTTCTCCGCCATCAACAACAACGATAAAGTAGGCGTAGCCTTCTTCGCCGATGAGGTGGAAAAATTCATTCCGCCCAAAAAAGGCAAACAGCACATCCTGCGCATCATCCGGGAGCTGATCGACTTTGAGCCCGAAGGAAAGGGTACCGACATTGGCACTACCCTGGAGTATTTCAATAATGTGGTGAAAAAACGCAGCATCTGCTTCATCCTCTCCGACTTCCTCTCGATGGGCTACGAGGCCCCCCTGCGCATTGCCGCCCGCCGGCACGACATCGTCGGGCTGAATATCATTGACCCGCGGGAAGAAGAGCTGCCACAGATTGGCCTGCTGCGCGCGCAGGATGCGGAGACCGGGGAGATCCGCTGGATTGACACCTCCTCCCGCCGGCTGCGCGAGGAATACAGCCGCTGGCATCGGGAACATCTGGAGTATTTCAAGCTGGCGTTCAAAAAAAGCGGCGCGGATGTAGTCAATATCCGCACCAACGAGTCCTATGTGGATGCCCTGCATCAGTTTTTTCAAAAGCGGTCTTGAAAAAAACGACGAACATGCGCAAGCTCATGGCCCATTTCCTGATTCTTCCTCTGGCAACGCTGCTGCTGGCCAGCAGCTCGCTCCTGTCCCAGCCGAGTGTCCGAGCAGAGCTGAGCCAGGAGGAAATCCTCATTGGAGACCAGCTGCGCTACACCTTGACGGTTGCCTTTGAAGAAGGCACCCAAATCGACACCATCGACCTATCCGCTTTGGAACAACAGAGCGGCATAGAAATGCTGAGCCGCAGTACCAGTGAAAACCTACGCAGCAGCGGCAGGAGCACCCTAGAAACGGTGCTGACCCTCACGAGCTTCGAGCCTGATTACTACCAACTGCCCCCGGTAGCGGTTCGCTATCGGCTAGCCGGCAAGGAGGGCGTGGTTTGGTCCAACGAGCCGGAGCTGTTGGTGAAAGCCTACCCGGTGCAGACCGACTCCCTGCGGCTCATGCCCATTAAAGGCATTGCCGAAGAACCGCTCAACTTTTGGGATGTACTGCCTTACATAGGCGGTCTGCTGTTGGCCATTGGCATCCTTGCCCTCGTAGTATACTGGCTGCGCCGCGGCAAGCCCAAGCCTAAGCCTGAAAAACCGCCGCGCCGCCTGCCCCTGGCCACTTACGTGAAAGAACAGCTGGACGAGCTGGAGCAGCAGCAGCTTTGGCAAAAGGGGGAAACCAAAGCCTACCAGGCCGCACTGACCCGCCTGCTGCGGGAATACCTGGAATACCGCTACGGTATCCGCGCTTTGGAAATGACAACCGATGAAATTCGTTCTGAATTAGAAAGGCAAGCCATTAGCCGGGAGCTAGGAGCGCAACTGCACGAGCTGCTACAAACGGTAGACCTCGTTAAATTCGCCAAAGCGGAGCCGCCCGCTCACTTCCATCAGCAAGCGATGGACCGGGTGCGGCAGTTTGTGATGCAAACCGAAGCTCCCGACTTGATGCTAGCCATTTACGAAAGCGGCCGGCGGGAAGTATACCACCTGCCCGCTGCAGAACCTAAAAGCTCGCAGAAAACATGAGCCTGCTCGGCGACAACATAGCATTCCTCCATCCGCAGTTTTTTCTGCTGCTGCTCCTGCTGCCAGTACTGGGGTACTACTATTTCCGAAAGCGGAACCGGCATTACCCTACCCTGCGCATGCCCAGCCTGGCCAGCGTAAAAGGCATGCAGTCCTGGCGGGGCCGCCTGCGGGCGCTGTTGCCCCTGTTCCGGCTGCTGGCTTTCCTAGCGCTCGTGACCGCCATGGCCCGGCCACAGGAAGTACGCAAAGAAGAAGAGGTAGAAGCGGAGGGCATTGACATTATGCTGGCGCTAGACTTATCGAGCAGTATGCTGGCGCAGGATTTCAAGCCCAACCGGCTGGAAGTCAGCAAGGGGGTTGCCAGCCAGTTCATTGAAAAACGCAGCTACGACCGCATCGGCCTGGCGGTGTTTGCCGGAGAGGCCTTCACCCAATGCCCGCTGACCATCGACCATCGGGTGCTGCAGGGCTTTCTCTCTGAATTGGAGTGTGGCGTATTAGAAGACGGCACCGCCATCGGCATGGGGCTGGCCACCGCCGTACGCCATCTGGAAAACAGCCAAGCCAAAAGCAAAATCGTCATACTACTGACCGATGGGGTAAACAATTCCGGTTACATCAATCCAGAAATGGCCGCCCAGATTGCTAAAAAGCTGGGCGTCAAGATCTACACCATTGGTGTAGGCACCACCGGCGATGCCCTGACACCCATCAGCCGGCGCAGCGACGGGCGCTACATCTTCCGCCGCACGCGAGTGGAAATCGACGAAGCGCTGCTGCAGGACATCGCCGATATGACGAACGGGGAATACTTCCGGGCTACCTCCGAGGAGAGCCTGCAGCGCATTTACGATAAAATCGATGAGTTGGAGAAAAGCCGAATCGAACTGAGCGTCATCCGGCGCTACACCGAAGCTTTTCACCCCCTGGTATTAGGGGCGTTGGTTTTCCTGCTGCTGGAGGCACTGCTGCGGTACACGGTACTGCGTACCATCCCCTAATGAGGCAAAAGATAGATAAAAACTGAACTATGCTACGCTTCGAACATCCCGAACATCTGTACGCCCTGCTGCTGCTCCCATTGCTGCTGCTGTTTTTCTGGGCAGCCTGGGCTGCACGCAAGCGGGCTATTCGGCGTTTCGGAAACAGCCGCTTGATGCAGCAGCTCATGCCTACCGTTTCCCGGTACCGGTACTACCTCAAATTCGGCCTGCTGCTGGGCGCTGTGGCGCTGCTGGCCGTGGGTTGGGCCAACCCGCAGTACGGCAGCAAGCTCATGCAGTACGAGCGCAAAAGTGTAGACATCTTCATTGCTTTTGACCTGTCCCAAAGCATGCTGGCGCAGGACATTACGCCCAACCGGCTGGAACGCACCCGCCGCTTTGCCCAAAACCTGGTACAGGGGCTGCGCAGCGAACGGCTGGGCCTGATCTTCTTCGCCGGCAATGCCTACCTGCAATCGCCGATCACCTCCGATTACAGCGCGATTGAGCTGGCCCTGCGCAGTGCGAGTACAGAAATGATTCCCAACCAAGGCACCGCCATATCGCAGGCCATCGAATTGGCCGATGAATCCTTCGATGAAGGCAATACGAACCATAAAGCCCTCATTGTTATTACAGATGGAGAGAACCACGACGAAGCTGCCATCAAACAAGCGGAAGCAGCCGCAGAAAATGGGCTGATCATCTATACCATCGGCATAGGCACTTCAGCCGGCAGCTTCATACCGGTGGTGCGGAACGGCCGGGAAATGTACAAGCGCGACCGGTCCGGGCAGCCGGTCCGATCGCGCCTCAATGAAAAAGTGCTGCGGGAACTGGCAAAGGCAGGCAGTGGCCGCTATTTCAACCTCTCCAGCGGGAGCGAGGAAGTGCTGTCCGCCCTGAAAGAGCGCATCGACCGTATGGAGAAGCGCACACTGGAACAGCGCAGTTTTTCCGAATACGAAAGCTCCTTTCAGTGGTTCATAGGGGGGGCACTGCTGTTGTTGATGCTGGAGTTTATGCTGCCGTACCGGAGCCGCGCCTCTAATGCTAACAGAAGTTTGTTTGACGAAAAGTGAGCACAATGATAAGGAAAGCGATTGGCATACTGGTTATAATGGGTTTGGCTGGCCTGTTGCCGGCACAAACCGCACACCGCTATCTGCGGGAAGGCAACGGTGCTTATTCCGACGGCAACTTCACAGCAGCGGAGGAAGCTTACCGCAAAGCCTTGGAGGCGGAGCAAAACCTGCAGGCAGTGTACAACCTCGGCAATGCTTTATTGCAGCAGGGCCGCCTGAAGGAAGCCCTCAGCCGGTACGAACGAGTTGCCGAAATGGCAGAAGAGGAAGGCCTGAAGGCCGATGCTCACTACAACCTCGGCCATGTGTATTTCCAGATGAAGCAGTACCAAAAGAGCATGCAGGCTTTCAAAGCAGCGCTGCTGCTCCGCCCTAAGGATCAATCGGCTAAGTACAACTACGCTCAGGCAGAGCGGGCTTTCGTCGAAAACGCCCCATTCGACCTGGCGCTGAAGCTGAAACCCCGGCAAGGAGATACCGAGGAAGAACCGCCGGAAACGAAGGCTTACGACATCACCATCGTGAACGAAGGCAAGCTGCCCGCCCGGGAAGTTGGGGTGGTGAATTACATCCCCAAGGGCTTGGACATGACAGATCCCAACTGGAAACAGGTAACGGAAAGTGCCGCTCAGTACCGCGGCAGTATACCGGCCATCCCGCCCGGCGATTCCGTCACCATTTCTCTGAGCTTGAAAGTTAGGCCCGGCAGCAAACTAGAGGAACGCCTGAACGCCGTAGAAATCAGCCAGGCCCGCAACCGATGGGACAAAAAAGATATCGACTCTACTCCGCTGAATGCCAATGAAAAACCGCAGGAGGATGACTTCGGCAAGGAGCCTCCCAGCAACCAACAGCAGCCACCAAAGCAGCAGCAGCAGCAAAAAGACGAGCAAGAAGAGCAGCCAAAAAACGAACAGCAACCGCCGCAGCAACCAAAAGAACAAGACCAGTCTTCCCAGGAGCAAAAACCGCAATCGGGAAAACAGCAGCCCCCATCCGATCAACAGCAGGAAGGCAACCCCCAAGAAGGTGGCAAGAAGAAAGAGCTTTCACCGGAGGAAGCCCGCCGCTTGCTGAAAATCATCGAAGAAGAGGAACTGCAGGTCATGGAGAAACTGAAAAAACAAAAAGGCCAACCAACCAAAAGCGAGAAAGATTGGTAATTAACAAAAAGCATCTGTTTATGAGAAAAGCAATTGTACTTCCGATCCTTCTAGCTCTGCTGCTCAGCAGCGGGCGCGCCCAGGAAAATCCGCTGCAATTCACCGTTGAAGTCAGCACCGACTCCCTGCTCATGGGGCATACTCTGCGCGTTGCGTTTACCCTGGAAAACGCACAGGGAGAAGCTTTCGAAGCGCCCTATTTCAATGGCTTTGATGTGTTGAGCGGCCCCAACTACGCTTCCCGCGTCACTATGGTGAACGGGCAAACCACGCAGTCCATCAGCTACACGTTCCTGCTGCGCCCCAAAGAGGCCGGCAATTTTTACATAGAACCCGCCAGTATTTCTGTGGAAGGGCAAGTGCTGGAGACCATGCCCATGGAGGTCATCGTGGTACCCAATCCCGACGGCATTCCACAGGAAGCGCCGCAGCACCGCCTGGGCAACTCGGAGATGTTCCCCAATATGCCCCGATCTGACTTTTTCGACGGCGGCTTTCCCGATTCTCCCTTCAACTGGGAAGAGCTGGAGTTTCCTGGCTTCGACCTAGAAGAGTTCCGCCAGCTTCTACCGGATGAAGCACCACAGGCCCCGAAACAAAAGAAGAAAAGAAAAACCTATAAACTCTGATGAAAGCAGGCCTATGCCATCTAACACTGCTGTTATGCCTGATGACAAGCTTCGGCATCCGGGCACAGGCTCCGGTACGCTTCGAGGCCAGCACCAATGCCCGGCAGGTGGTGGAAGGCAGCTACTTCGAGTTAAGCTTCACCCTCTACAACGCACAGCCGTCCCGCTTCGAACCACCACCGATGAGGGATTTTGTGAAAAAGTCGGGGCCCAACCGCTCTACGCGTACTACTTACATAAATGGCAACCTCAAGCAGGAAGTCTCCTTTAGCTATACCCTTCAACCCAGAAAAAAGGGGAAGCTTACCATTGGCTCCGCCACCGTTGAAGCGGATGGCAGGCGGCTGTCTACCGAGCCCATTTCTGTGGAGGTGGTAGAAGCCAAAGCGGGCAGCCTGCGCGAAGAGCAAAAAGCCTACATCCGCGCCGAGCTGTCCACCACGGAGGCTTATATCGGGCAGCAAATCACCCTGAATTACAAGCTCTACACCACCGTTGATGTAGAAAGCTTCAATATCCTGCAGGAAGCCGATTACCAAGGGTTTTACGCAACGGATGTGCGCCGCTACAACAGCCGCGTCATGCGGGAGGTGGTAAACGGCGTACAGTACACCACCAAAATACTGAAGCAGGTAGCGCTCTACCCGCAGCAAACGGGGCAGCTGACCATTTCTCCGATAAACGTGCAGATCGGCGTAATCAAGGAGGGCAGCAACCGTAGCCGAAGTTTCTTTTTTCAACCAGAGGTGCGACGTATCCCCGCCACTACCGAACCCGTGACGGTCAATGTAAAACCCTTGCCCAAAGATGCCCCGCCTGCCTTCAGTGGCGCAGTGGGCAACTACAGCATAAACGTAAATTTCGCCCCGACTGATGTATCTACCGATGATGCCATCACCCTGCTCATGACGGTTCGGGGCGATGGGGACATTAAGCGCGTGCGCCCGCCGGAGCTGCAGGTGCCAGAAGGGTTCGAACTGTACGACCCTAAAGTGGTCAAGGAAGCTACTTTTGAAACCGGGAAGAAGATAGTCGGCAAAAAGCTGTTCGAATACTTGCTGCTGCCCACCGAAGCCGGCACCTACAACTTCAATCCTACTTTCACCTACTTCTCTCCGGACAGCACAGCCTACGTCACCCTGGAAGGCGGGGCGTACCAACTGCAGGTGCGACCCGGGCAGGGTAAACCGGAACGGCCACTGGACCGGACGCAGGAAGCTTCGGCGGAGGAACTCGCCCCGCTGCAGCTTGACCCAAGCTTGCAGAAGCGCCGGGGAAGGTTTTTCGGCTCAACCCTGTTTTGGGGTTTGTCCCTAGCCCCTTTCGTGCTGCTCTTTGGCTTGGTAGGCTATCGGCAGTGGAACAGAACAAAGGGGACGCTGGACCCCGCCCTCGCCCGTCAGCGAGCCGCCCAAAAAATGGCGCAGGAGCACCTCTCTCAGGCAAAAGCCCATCTCGAAGCCAACCAGAGCCGGGCCTTCTACGATGAAGTATCCAAGGCGATGCTGGGCTATATCTGCGACAAACTGCAAATCCCGCGCTCATCGCTGAGCAAAGACAACCTTCGGGCGCAACTGCAGCAGCTGGACCTTTCGGAAGAATTGGTAGAAGGCATACTCCGTATTGTAGAGAAATGCGAACTTGCCCTTTTCGCCGGCAAGGACAGCAGCAGCGATATGCCTTCCACTTACCAATCTGCCAAGGAAGCCATCTTGCAGGTAGAGCGGGAGGTTTCCCGAAAATAGAAAGCGGACTATTGCCCGGCGCCAATTGGCCGTTGCGGCGTGTAGGGCGCTCCGAGTTCATTCAGCGCCTCTTCAATGGCTTTCACTTCTACTTCGGTCAGTTGCCGCATGCGCTTCATAACCGGCTCAGCTTTGCTCTTCACAATGGCCAGGGCCTCGCGCTGCGTCTGCGTGGGCGCAGAGGTAGAACTCCACATTTCGTAGGTCAGCCATCCCAGCCGGCTCATAATGCCCATGGGTGTGCCTTGGTCCAGCTCAGCGGCAATTTGGTCTCCACGCAGGATGCGCTCCAGCTCAGTAATTTCTTGCTGCGCCTCCAGTACGCGCTCGTGCAGTTCGGGCCCCGCTTCTGGCGTGAGGTACAGGGCGTGCCCTATAGCTTCCAGGCGCTCCTCTGTCTCCTGCAGGCGGTTAGCAGCGCCGTTGAGCTGACGGTTCATTTCCTGTACCTCCGCCTGGAATTCCAACAGGTCGGAACGGTCTTCGGCGGGCAAGGTCACGCCGCCCAGGCTTTTGATTTTAAAGGGCTGCGGCGGCACCAGCTCTGTGCGCTCCTCTCCTTTGACTTTGGTAATAGCGAGGGTGTAATCGCCCGGAGCAGCCAGGGTCCCGGCATCTTCATTGGGGTCGCCGGGCTGGTTGACCGGGCTTACGGACGGCAGGCGGCCGTCCCAGGTGATGCGGTGCACGCCTTCCTTCAGCGGAGCTTTGAGCTGCCGCAGCGTACGCTCACTGGCTTCGTCCATAACCGAAAACAACAGATGAGCCGATGGCTCTTCCCGTTCAGCTTTGAGCTCTTCGTAGGTAGGGTAGCGGATAGGGTCTCCGGCTTCGATTTTTTCCTTTTCGCGTTCCTGCCGCTGCGCCTTCAGGCTCTTTTCGCCTTCTTTGATGTAGTAGGTAAAGGTGGCTCCAATGGGCGGGTTTTCAGCCGTATAGTAGTTGGCTCCCTGAAACCCTTTACCGGAGTAGCCGAGCGGGTCGCGTTCCAGATAGACCAGCCCGTCTTTGACGGGGAAAAGCCGGGCATCTGCCTCCAGCTTTTCTTCCTCCATCTCCCGCAGCGGAGAGTAGTCGTCGAGGACATAAAAGCCACGACCGAAAGTGCCCAGCACGAGATCGTCCTCTCGCTGCTGAATGGCGATATCGCGCACGGCTATCGTTGGTAAGCCTGCGCCCAGTTTTTTCCAGTGCCCCCCACCGTCATTGGAAAAGAAGCAGGAGAACTCTGTACCTACAAACAACAAATCAGGATCTTCATGGTCTTCGGCTATACTGTAGACCGAGCCGCGCTCCGGCAAGTTGCCACTGATGGAGGACCAGCTCTGCCCTTTGTCGCTGCTTTTGAACAGATACGGCTTGAAGTCGCCGTACTTGTGGTGGTTGAAAGCAGCGTACACTACGCCTTCCTCGTGCTGCGAAGCCCAGAGCGCATTTACGTAGGTGCGCTCGGGTGCGCCCGGAATGTCGTTCACATCTATCTCTGTCCAGCTATCGCCACCGTCTTCGGATACCTGAATCAGCCCGTCGTCGGTGCCTACGTAGAGCAGCTCCTCATTGAGCGGGCTTTCGGAGAAAGCGACGATGGTGCCGTAGGGAGAAGTAGAAGCGTTCTTGGCTACGGCATCAATGCTTTGTATGCGCCCCATTACCGGCAGGGTGTTGCGGTCAAGAGCGCGGGTGAGATCACCGCCCAGGGTAGTCCAGGAATTGCCGCGGTCGTCGCTGCGGAAGAGCTTGTTGGCAGCAAAGTACAGGCGGGTGGGCTTGTGGTGAGAAATGGCCAGCGGAGCATCCCAATTCCAGCGGAAGGCGTCTTCTCCCTCAGCGGGTTTGGGCTGTATGCCGGTTTCTTCTCCGCTTGAGCGGTCGTAGCGCACGAGTACGCCGTATTGAGACTGTGCGTAGACAATGTCTGGGTTATTGGGGTCAATCGCCGACTCGAAGCCGTCTCCGCCGTGGGTAACGTACCAGTCGCTATTGACAATCCCAGAGCTATTGCGGGTGCGGGAGGGGCCGCCCAGGCTGAAGTTATCCTGCGTACCTCCGTAGACATTGTAGAAGGGCAGATCGTTGTCTACCGCTACTTTATAAAACTGGGTGATAGGCAGATTGGACTTGTAGTTCCAGCTTTCGCCGGCATCAAAGCTTTCGTAGATGCCCCCGTCGCAGCCCACCAGGTAGTAGTTGGGCGCATCAGGGTCAATCCACATGCAGTGATTGTCAACGTGCTTATTCGGTTCGCCGATGCGCTGGAAGGAAGCTCCGCCATCGTCGGTGTAGTGCATGTAGGTGTCCATCGCGAATACCATCTCAGGCTCGGTAGGATGAGCTACGATTTCGGAATAGTAGTTGCCGCGGGTGTAGTAGTCGTCGCGCTTTTTCCAGCTCGCGCCTCGGTCGGTAGAGCGGTAGAAACCGCTGCCGTCTCCGGCTGCCTCCACCATGGCGTAGATGTACTCGGGATTGGCCGGGGAAATGGCTAAACCGATGCGGCCAATATCGCCGGAAGGTAAGCCTTTATTAGCTTCGGACCAGTTCTCACCGCCATCGATGGTTTTGTAAATGCCGCTGCCGGGGCCGCCGCCTACGTAGGTAAAAACGTGCCGCCGCCTTTGATGGGCCGCGGCGTACAGCACATCCGGGTTGCGGGGGTCCATCACAACGTCTGTTACACCGGTATGCTCATCAATTTCCAAGATCAGCTCCCAGTTTTCCCCTCCATCAGTGGTTTTGTAAAGGCCGCGATCGCCCCCGGCGCTCCAGAGCGGGCCGATGGCAGCTACGTATACGGTGCGGGAGTCGCGCGGGTCTATCAGTATTTTACCGATGTGCTCGGACTCTTTCAGCCCCATGTTTTCCCAGCTGCGGCCGCCGTCCTTGGACTTGTATACCCCATCGCCGTAGGCGACGGAACGCTGGTTGTTGTTTTCGCCCGTTCCTACCCAAACGACATTGGGATTGTTAGGGTCAAGGGTGATGCAGCCGATAGAATAGGAGCCTTGCCCGTCGAAGATAGGCTGGTAGGTAGTACCGGCGTTCTCCGTTTTCCACACGCCGCCCGATGCCGTGGCGATGTAATAGACAGCTCGGTTATCCGGGTGGACGGCGAAGTCGGCAATCCGCCCGGAGGTCAGAGCCGGGCCGATGCTGCGGAAGCTCAGGCCCCCCAGTTTCAGTTCTTCCAGATAGTGCTTTTCTTCCTCTTTGTCTTTCTTTTTCTTCTGTGCGTACAGCGGCATGGACAGCATGGAAACCATCAGCAGCCAGCAAAAAATTGATACTCTCATCTTTAATCTAAACGGTTGGTTGGATAAGAAGACCAAAGTAAGGTTTTTTGCCCAACTGCCTGAAGCTGGCCCCGCTAATTTTTCAGCCTCGAATGCGCAGCGTAGGCCTTCATGCGCTTTTCCATTTCCTCCGGGCTCGTGGGGTAATGCGGCTTAGTGGGCGTAGTGCCCGGAAACTCTTCCACATGCATGGTTTGCGTGGGGAAGGCAAAGCGCACACCCAATGCCTTGGCCAGCTTGAGCACTTCGAGCAGCACCTCGTGCCGCGCCCGCATTTCTTCCGACCAAGTAGGCACATCGAAGAAAATATAGAATAGGATGTCCAAAGAGTGAGCTCCCATGCCATTCAGCCGCACCTCGTAGAAATCTTTCCAGGTATCGGCATGGGAGGCGACGATCGTTTTCAAGCCCTCCACAAACTTTTCAATCAGTTCCGGTGGAGTGTCGTAGGTAACGGAAATGGTGGTACTGAAGCGCCGGTATTTGCGCAAGCCGTAATTGTCCACTACCATATCTGCTAGTTTGCCGTTGGGTACATAAACTAGAGAATTCGCGAAGGTACGCACCCGGGTAGAGCGGAAACCGACCTCCTCCACCGTCCCGTCTACACCGGCGAAGTTGATCCAGTCGCCAATTTGGAAGGGCTTGTCCATAAAGATGGTGAGGGAGCCGAATAAGTTTTTGATGGTATCCTGAGCGGCCAGAGCGATGGCTAAACCACCGATAGAAATACCCGCGATGAGGGTAGTGATGTCCACTTGAAATACGCGCAGCCCCTGAATGATGGCACCGGCAAAGATGAGGAACTGCGTCCCTCTTTCCAGTACCGGGAGCAGCTGCTCGTCCATCTTGCTCTCCGTCCGCTCCGCAGCCTTGCCGGCGTAGAGGATAATGATATCCAATATGCGGAACAAGATGGCCACAATCAGCACCAAAGAAACCAGCCGGATGACCACCACGGCGAAGTTGGCGGCTTCGATGGGCAACTGCAGGGGCGGCAGGAAGAGTTTGATCAGCCATATGACTACCAGTACACTCACCAGCCGGGCGATCGTCCAAATGAGTTTGGTGGGGACCAGGGCGGGATAGAGCCTGGAATTGCTGAGCCGCCGCACCACCGGCCGGAGTATGCGGCTGAGGATAAAATGTACTGCTATGGCTAACAGCAAAATGATGAGCAAGCCGACAAACTGCCAGGCTTTCAGCCCCAGCACCTCCCGTTGGCCGACCAGCGGTGCCAGTTGCAGCAGCAAGTCGGCTCCAAAGGGGTAAACCTCTTCGTGCAGTGCTTCGATCTGACTGACCGTTTCGGCGGAGTAGCGCCATTCGCCCTCTGTTTTTTCCAGGTACACCTCGGGCAGGGCATTGGGAAAGGGGGTGAATACGGCCTGATTGACGGTGGTGTCTACAAAGTCGGGGTCTTTCGGAATGCGGTTCAGCTGCATGTACAGCCCCTTGCCGTCAAAGATCTGCTTGAGCTTGATGGCTAGCTTGACCCGCTCCAAACTATCCTGCGGCCCATTGAGCGTTTGAGCTGATTTCTCGGGCTCGTAGAAATCCGTCTGCAGGTAGTAAAGATGGACGTAAGCCGCGTTGTGAGGCGTCTCCAGCGTGACGGGGGGTGCCTTCTCAGGCTGCTGCTGGGCTAAGAGGGGCAACGGCAAAAGCAAAAGCAACAACAGGCGGTAGCGGAGCATTTTCCAGGTGTTTTGGTACACTACAAAAGTAACAATCCTGGCTCATTGGCAGCATATCGGCTTCCCCATTTTACGATAATCCTTGATGGGCGGCAATCTTTGGAAAATGCTTACACCTTATTCCCCAAAAAGTCCAGAATCTGCTCTACGTACTTGCGGTGATTGGCCAGCCGGGGGACTTTGTGTTGTCCGCCGAATTTACCGCGTGAGCGCATCCAATCGTAGAAGGTGCCCGGCGGCAGCTCTTGCAGTTGCAGCTGTTTCAGCGCCAGGTTTTTGGAGCGTTTGGCTTCGTAATCGGAATTGACCTGCTGCAGCGCTTCGTCCAGCAAGCGGGAAAAGTGCGCCACATCCCTAGGGCTGCGCTCGAATTCCACCAGCCACTGATGACCGCCTTTTTCATCACCTTCGAAGTAGATGGGCGCTACGGTGTATTCGGACACTACGGCACCGGTCTGCCGGCAGGCCATGGCTAGGGCTTTATCCGTATTTTGCACCATTACTTCTTCCCCAAAGGCATTGACAAACTGCTTGGTACGGCCAGTTATCTTGATGCGGTAGGGACGGGTTGAAGTGAAGGTGACCGTATCGCCCGGCGTGTAGCGCCATAGCCCGGCATTGGTCGAAATGACCAGGGCGTAGTTCTTGCCCTCTTCTACCTCCGCCAGTGGGATGGCCTTGGCATCCGGATTGTTCCATTCATCCATAGGCAGGAATTCGTAGTAAATGCCGTTGTTGAGCAGCAGCAGCATGTCGTCTCTTGCAAAGTCATCCTGCGCCGCAAAGTACCCCTCCGAGGCATTGTAGATTTCCTGATAGCTAACCTGATCAGCGGGGAAAAAGTCCTCGAATTGCTTGCGGTAGGGGGTAAAGCTTACGCCGCCGTGGATGTAGCCCTGAAAGTTGGGCCAGACTTCCAGCATGTGCTTTTTGCCAGTGATTTCTAGAATGCGGCGCAACAGCACCACCGTCCAAGTCGGCACGCCGCCGATCATGACCATATTCGGCTCCTTGGCGCCAAGCTGCGCCAGTTTTTCCATTTTTTCTTCCCAATTGTCCAGCAGCGCCGTTTTGAAATCAGGCATAAAGAAGGGCTTGCCCACTGCTGGCATATTTTGGATCATGATAGCTGATACATCGCCGTACATGGTTTTGGGATAAGGCTCATAGTTCGATAAGCTCCCTCCCATAATCATGCTTTTGTGCTCGAATTGTTGTGCATCGGGCCGGTTGTGGTAGAATAGGGCCATCGTATCCCAAGTCCCTCGGATGTGGCACTTTTTGAGGTTTTGGGAAGTGATGGGTATGAATTTGCTGCGGTCGCTCGTTGTGCCGGAGGATTTGGAATACCAGCGTACGGCACCGCTCCACAGCACGTCCTTTTCGCCCATCATCATGCGCTGAATGAAAGGCTTGAGCCGGTCGTAGTCTGTGATGGGTACGCGTTCCGCGAATTGCTCGGGCGTACGGATGCTGCGGTAGCCATAGCGCCGCCCCCACTCGGTATGCTTGGTGGATTCCAGTAAATGCTGGAGCAAGCCTTCCTGCACCTCTTGAGGTCGCTGCATGAAGCGCTGCAGGCTTTTATAGCGTTGCTTGTAGTACCACTTAAACGCTCGGTTGATCCACTTTCTCATAGAGGCGACGGTGTTGTTGGCTGTATGTCTCGTTCTCAAATATACTTAATACGGCTTGGATTTCAACGCCGGTACTGCGCAATTCTGCTAAACACGCACATTCCAGGCTATTGACTGCTCCTATATAAAGTACATCATCCGCGGGTTGATCGTTGACTACAGCTCGCCATCGCCTCGGTTTGGCTTTTATTCTTTGCTGAAGGTGTAAGTGCTTCCGCTCTGACGGAGGGCCAACTGGCCTTTCTCTGGTAAGAACTCGATCTTTATACCAGCCCGAGTGAACCGGAAGAGCCGTTCTCCGTATGCTTCCAATGGGAAAGGGCTCTGCCCGCTCGCCTGCGCCATGAGCATATCTCCGTCCCGGGAAATGGTGATGGACATGGGCAGCTCCGTTGAGGTATACACTCCTACATAGGTATCGAGCACTTCCGCTTCCAGCTCGATAGCTGGCTTGAATTCCGGCATGTCGTAGGGCTTCCCAAAGTAAATGCTCAACGCGCCCAGCATAATGTCGTTGACAGACATGACCAAACCGTTGGAAATATAGGAAACGGCCACGTCTTCCTCCACAAAGTAGCCAGCAGAAGAAGCAAAGCCGTCAATACTGCCGTTGTGGCCGTAGGCAGTTTTATCGTAGAACGGAAACTGTACCAGCCCCAGGCCATGTCCATCCTTCATTTCCATCATTTGATCCACCATTTCTTGCTCAAGCAGCTTTCCGCTGAAGAGGCAGTGCAGGAACTGGTTCAGATCATTCGGGGTAGATAGGATGGCACCGGCACCAGTAGGTATAGAGGGGTGGGTGCGTGTTGCCTGTTCCCATTGTTCTTCGCCCCGGCTGTAGGACAGGGCTTCTCCTTCCCGGCTCCCCACTACTTCCGAAGGCATGTAGGTGCTTTCTAAACCACAGGTTTTGGCGATGCCCTCTTCCAAGAGTTCAGCGTAAGGTTTTCCGCTGACCTCTTCGACGATGAAGGAAAGCAGCACGTAGCCGGTATTGGAATAGCTCATTTGCTCACCGGGCGGGAAGTCAGTGCCCAGTTCGGCAAACCACTCCAGCAGCTGCTCCTTAGTCATCGCCTGCTCCATCTTAGCCGGGTAAGCGGCTTCATCGGTAAAGTTGTACAGGCCGGAACGGTGGCGCAACAGATGCTCGATGGTGATGCTGTCTGCATTGGGCAATTCCGGGAAGAAATTATCCAGTGTTGTACTCAGCTCAAGTTTGTTGGCTTCCACCTGCTGCAGGACGATAACCGCTGTGAATATTTTGGATATGGAGCCAATGCCGTAAACCGTGGCGGGAGTAGCGGATGATTTCCTCGCCACATCTTGGTAGCCAGTAGCGCGTTGGTACACTGTTTTTCCCGCTTTGGATATAGCAATGCTGCCCATGCCTTGATCTTTAGCTTCAATTTTGGAGAAAAGGCTGTCCATCTTCTCACGATTGAACTCCTGCGCCAAAAGCGATGAAGTGGACAATAGCAGGCCAATCAGAAGAACGAAAGTAGGTTTCATAATTTTGCTTTTCTTCTCAAGATTGGCTTCCGAAACGGGATATCCAGGTTTTTTCGAAAAACAAAAGGCTTATTTCGACTGGAGGGCCGGATCAGAGCTCATGTTTCAGAAATTGCCCGGTATAGCTTTCTTTATGTTCAGCCACCTGTTCGGGGGTACCCGTACAGACCACCGTGCCTCCCCGGGCACCGCCCTCTGGCCCCATATCAAGAATGTAGTCGGCAACCTTAATAACATCCATGTTGTGTTCAATGACAATCACGGTATTCCCTTTATCTACCAGCTTATTGAGCACGAGCAGCAGGTGCTGAATGTCCTCAAAGTGCAGCCCGGTGGTGGGTTCATCCAGAATGTACAGCGTATTGCCGGTGTCGCGCTTGGCCAGTTCTTCGGACAGCTTAACACGTTGTGCTTCGCCTCCGGATAGGGTCGTAGCCTGCTGGCCAAGGGTGATGTAGCCCAGCCCTACTTCATTGAGCGTGCGCAGCTTGCGGTAGATGTTGGGAATGGGTTCGAAAAACGGCACCGCTTCCTCTACGGTCATGTTCAGCACATCGTTGATGGATTTGCCTTTGTAGAGGATTTCCAGCGTCTCGCGGTTGTAGCGCCGGCCCAGGCAGTTTTCACACTCCACGTGTACGTCGGGCAGGAAGTTCATTTCGATAACCCGCATGCCGGATCCTTTGCAGACTTCGCAGCGCCCCCCTTTGACATTGAAGGAAAAGCGGCCGGGTTTGTAGCCGCGTATCTTGGCTTCCGGCAGTTCGGCAAATATCTTGCGGATGTCGGTGAAGACGCCAGTATAGGTAGCAGGATTGGAGCGCGGTGTGCGCCCGATCGGAGACTGGTCAATTTCAATGACCTTGTCAATATTATCCAAGCCTTTGAGGGACTGGTACGCCAGCGGTGCCTTCAGGCTCTTGTAGAAATGCTGCCGCAGGATGGGATAGAGCGTTTCATTGATCAGGGTAGATTTTCCGCTGCCGGAAACGCCGGTAACGCAGGTGAAAGTGCCGAGCGGAATTTTGGCATTGATCTTTTTGAGGTTGTTGCCGCTCGCTGCCTTCAGCTCCAGTTTTTTTCCATTGCCCTTGCGCCGCTTCTGCGGTACGGGTATGCTAAGTTTGTGATTGAGGTATTTGGCGGTAAGGGTATTGGTTTTCAAAAACTCTTCAGGGGCGCCCTCGCCCACCAGCTCTCCGCCGTGTTTGCCAGCCCCCGGCCCCAGGTCCAGGATGTAGTCGGAAGCCAGCATGATGTCTTTATCGTGCTCCACCACGAGCACTGTGTTTCCGATCTCCGTCAGCTCGCGCAGGGCTTCGATCAGGCGCCGATTGTCGCGCTGATGCAGGCCGATGCTGGGCTCATCCAGAATGTAGGTGATGCCGGTGAGCTGGGAGCCGATTTGCGTAGCCAGCCGGATGCGCTGCGCCTCCCCGCCGGAGAGCGTTCGCGCCGGGCGGTTCAGAGACAAATAGTCCAGGCCGACGTGCAGCAGGAACCCCAAGCGCAAGCGGATTTCTTTCAGAATGTCGTGGGCAATGGTAGCCTGCCGTTCGCTGAGGTGTTCTTCCACCCCTTCCATCCACTCGCGCAGCTCTTTCAGGTCCATTGCTGCCAGCTGCCCGATGTGGGTGTCTTTCAATTTAAAATGCAGCGCTTCCTGTTTGAGCCGGTAACCTCCGCAGTCGGGACAGGTATCTATGCTCATAAACTCTTCTGCCCAGCGGCGAATCTTCTCGGAGGAGGTATCCTCGTACCAGCGAGCCAGCATGTTCACCAGCCCCTCCTGCGCCAAATTGTAGGAGTAATCGTTGTGCTTGTTGACCCGCACCTGGAAACTGTCATCCCCGCCGTACAGTATGGTGTCCAAGGCTTCTTTGGGCAGCTCTTTTATTGGCGTAGCGAAGGAAAACTTGTGCTTTTTGGAAATGGCGCGCAGCTGTTTGAAAGTCATGTTGTTGCGCACCTCGCCCAACGGAGCGATGCCCAGCTCGTTGATGCTTTTGCTGTCATCCGGGATGACCTTCTCCATGTCTACCTTATTGATGTGCCCCAGGCCATTGCAGGTGGGGCAGGCACCGTAGGGGGAATTGAAGGAAAAGGTATTGGGAGACGGCTCTTCGTAGGAAATGCCCGATTCCGGATCCATGAGGTCGCGGCTGAAGGTGCGTACCTCCCCGCTTTCCTTATCCATGATAAATACGAGCCCATTGCCCATTTTCAGGGCGGTCTGAAGGGAATCAGACAAGCGGTTGCTGCGCTCTTCCGTCAGCTTGATCCGGTCGATGACGACTTCGATATCGTGCACTTTGTAGCGGTCTACTTTCAAACCCGGGCTCAGGTCAATGACTCGTTGATCAACCCTTACCTTGGTGTAGCCTTGCTTGCGGGTTTGCTCGAACAACTCGCGGTAGTGCCCTTTGCGGCCCCGCACCAGAGGAGCGAGCAGCAGTACCTTCCGGCCAGCGTACTGCTCCATGATGCTCTCTTTCATCTGCTCTTCGGTGTAGCGTACCATGCGCTTGCCGGTCGCGTAGGAGTAAGCCTCGCCGGTACGGGCAAATAGAAGGCGCATGAAATCGTACACCTCGGTGATGGTGCCGACCGTGGAGCGGGGATTACGCCCGGTAGTTTTTTGCTCAATGGAGATGACCGGGCTCAGGCCGTTGATCTTTTCGACTTCTGGCCGTTCCATTTCTCCAATGAACTGACGGACGTAGGAAGTGAAGGTTTCCATGTAGCGGCGCTGGCCTTCCGCGTATATGGTATCGAAGGCGAGGGAGGACTTCCCGCTGCCGCTGATGCCGGTGATAACCACCATTTTATTGCGCGGAATTTCCAAATCGATGCCACGCAGGTTGTGCTCCCGAGCGCCAATGATTTCGATGACTTCCTTCTCCTCGATCTGTTCGTAGGCTTCAATGCCCTTAGCAGTGGTGCTGACTTCTTTTATCATAGCAAGATTTGGGGTCTTCGGGATGGCCGAAGACACGAGACTTACAATATGGCTATCCGGCTGTAAATCGTATTGTACAAAGACTATAACTCCCGGCAGCAGGATTGTGTTGAGTAGGCGGAAGGAAAAACGGATTCACTTCATTCTCAGCCACTGCCAGTATCGGATGAGGCCATCCTGCAGGTAGGCGGCGCAGTGGCGCAGTACGCCCAGATGCGTCCCTTTTTCTTCTTTGACCAGTACATTGGGCAACTCCTCCACATAGGGCTGTACCCGGGTAGGCGGGACGACTCGGTCCTGCTGCCCGAGCAGCAAAAGGGTAGGCACATTAGACTGCTGCAGCATCTCCACCGCCCTGCGCCGGTCTAAAGGGAAATGCCGCAGGCTGTACCAGGTTGCCATGAGCCGACGGCGCGTGGCCTCTCCCTCCAGATTGTGTTTCAAGTACCGGAGCGCGAAATTGTCCAGCCAGCCCCGTTTGTAGAGCCACTCCGCTAAACGGAAGAGCCGCTCTGGCTTCCACACAAGCCGGGCGGCCAAACGGCGCAACACCCCTGGCATCCTTTCCGTAAAGCCGGACCAGGGCATATAAAAGCCATCGGGAGCGATCAGGTAAAGCGCATTCATCCGGCCGGCATAATAAGGCAGCATCCTGATCCAAAGGCGTGCGCCCAGGCTGTGGCCAACGGCCTCAAACCTCAGGCAGTTTTCTTGTTTCAGAATTTGGTTGATCAGCGCTTGCAGGTGAGCAGGGCGAAATTCGGAGCGCTTCCAATGGGTATCCCCGTGGAAAGGCAGATCGATGGCGTAGAGGGTGCACCCGTGGTCGAGTGGCGGCAGCACCCCATCAAATACGTGCCCGTCCTGTCCGAAGCCATGCAGCGCGATGAGCAGGCGCTTGCCCTGCCCGCTCTTGTGCACCGCTACTGAACCATGGGACGTATGTAGGGCAGAAATGGTCGGCATGGCAGCAAGATAGGAGTTTTCGGCCTGTTTGTCCACCCCTCAAAATTGGGGCAGCGTTAAAAACTGCCCCTGAGGGATTACATCAGATCATTTTTTCCGGGCGCACCCAATCGTCGAACTGTTCTTCGGTCAGCATACCCAGCTCCAGGGCGGCCTGGCGCAGGGTTTTGCCCTCCTTGTGCGCTTTCTTCGCGATGGTAGCCGCATTATCGTAGCCGATGTGCGTATTCAGTGCGGTAACCA
Organism: uncultured Phaeodactylibacter sp.; assembly: GCA_964397205.1. Lineage (GTDB taxonomy): Bacteria > Bacteroidota > Bacteroidia > Chitinophagales > Saprospiraceae > Phaeodactylibacter. Next base: position 44,527 of record CAYNIT010000003.1, read on the forward strand.
GCATGAGGGAGTTGTTGAGGTTCTGCTGAATGCGCTCGTGGTTGGGCTCAATACCCTTGGCGCAATTGTCGTTGAAGCTGTTGCAGGCATCCCCGATGAGGCGGGCGGAGGTCAGGAAATTATAGATCATGACCGGCTTGAACACATTGAGCTCGAATTGTCCGTTCATGCCGCCCACATTGACTGCTACGTCGTTGCCGATGACCTGTGCCATCGCCATGGTCAATGCCTCGGCCTGCGTAGGGTTGACCTTGCCAGGCATGATGGAGGAGCCTGGTTCGTTGGCGGGTATGGTGACCTCTCCGATGCCACAGCGCGGGCCGGAAGCCAACATGCGGATGTCGTTGCCGATTTTCATCAGCGCTACCGCATTGGTCTTCAAAGCGCCGTGGGCCTCCACGATTGCGTCATGGGCTGCCAGGGACTCAAATTTGTTGGGGGCGGTGACAAAAGGCAGGCCGGTAAGGTCAGCGATGTGCTTCGCTACCTGCTCCGCATAGCCCTCCGGCGTATTCAGGCCAGTGCCAACTGCTGTGCCTCCCAGCGCCAGTTCGGACAAATGGCTCAAGCTGTTGCGGATGGCGCGCAAGCTGTGGTTGAGCTGGGCCACATAGCCAGAAAGCTCTTGCCCCAGCGTGACGGGCGTGGCGTCCATAAAGTGAGTACGGCCAATTTTCACGACATCCATGAAGAGTTCAGACTTGGCCTGCAGGGTATCGCGCAGCACCTCTATCCCCGGAATGGTCTGCTCCATCAGCATTTGGTAGGCAGCGATGTGCATGGCCGTGGGGAAGGTGTCGTTGGAGGATTGAGACTTATTGACATCATCGTTGGGGTGCAGGAACTTCTCTGCGTCATTCAGTTTGCCGCCCTGCATGACGTGAGCGCGGTTGGCGATGACCTCGTTGACGTTCATATTTGACTGGGTGCCGGAGCCGGTCTGCCAAACGACGAGCGGGAACTGATCATCCAGCTCTCCCGCCAGGATTTCGTCGCATACTGCTGCTATGGCTTCAGCTTTGGCTTTGGGCAGGATGCCCGCCTCCTCATTGGCCATAGCGGCTGCCTTTTTGAGAATGGCGAAAGCGCGAATGACTTCCAGCGGCATTTGGTGGCCGCCGATCCGGAAATTCTGGGAAGAGCGCTGGGTCTGGGCAGCCCAGTACTTATCAGCGGGTACCTCTATATAACCAATACTGTCTTTTTCCTTTCTATATTCCATAGTTGATTTTTGGTTGATTCGAATGAAGGCACCAAAGTTAAGGCGAAAGGCAGGAGCAAACAACCGGCTGGGAGTTTTGATTTCCGCCAGGTTTAGAAAACAATTTGACCGTCCGAGCGGTAATAAACATGAACAAAGCAAAACATTCCTTAACTGACAAAAACCTTATTCTATGGCTTTTGAA
>CAYNIT010000003.1:46032-58542 GCA_964397205.1 uncultured Phaeodactylibacter sp.
TGAACAAAGCAAAACATTCCTTAACTGACAAAAACCTTATTCTATGGCTTTTGAACTGCCTGACCTTCCTTACGCCTACGATGCGCTGGAACCCCATATCGATGCCCGTACCATGGAGATTCACCATACGAAGCACCACGCTGGCTACACCAAAAAGCTGAATGCAGCCATCGAGGGCACGGAGCTGGAAAACAAGAGCATCCACGATATTCTCGCCCATGTTTCCAAGCACCCTACAGCGGTGCGCAATAACGGTGGCGGCTTTTACAACCACAAGCTCTTCTGGGAGGTGATGTCGCCCGACGGTGGAGGCGAGCCCTCCGAGCGCATGAACATCCACAAAGCCATTGCCCGTGACTTTGGGTCTTACGAAAAATTCAAGGAAGAGTTTGCAGCAGCTGCGGCTGGCCGATTCGGCTCTGGCTGGGCTTGGCTGTGCGTAGACAAAGACGATAAGCTCTTCATTACCTCTACGCCCAACCAGGACAACCCGATCATGGATGTGGTGGAGGAAGACGGCACGCCCATCCTCGGCCTTGACGTATGGGAGCACGCTTACTACCTCAACTACCAGAACCGCCGCCCGGATTACATACAGGCATTCTTCCATGTCATCAACTGGGCGAAAGTGAGCGAAAACTACAACGACGCCAACGAGGGAGCCTCCTCCTTCTAAACGCTTACAGCGCTGATAATCACGATGAAGTGGCGTGCGCTCTCGCTTGAGCACACGCCACTTTTGCTTTCGCCCAAAATGTCGGGCAAGTATCAGAATAGAGTATCCTTTTGCACAGCAGCGCGAAAATTCCTATCTTTGAAACGAAGGTTCTTAGACAAACATGCGAACGGGGCAACACGATAAGTAAAAAGTTCGTATCGTCTCCCCCCTGAGAAAAATGGCGATCAACCATTTTTTAATCCAAATTTTTTCCCATGATCCTTCTATGTATTCTTCTGTTGATCCTCCTGTTTTTCAACTTTGACTTGTTAAAGGAGGCATTTTAATCCCCTATTGTGTACGAAAAGGAAAGGCTTTTACCCCCCCCCCACTGGTGAAAGCCTTTTTTTTGCCTGCCTTGCCGCGCATTACTCCTTTTTCACGGACTCGTATATCTTGCGGGCTTCCTCCTCGGATAGCGTACTCGTCATGCCCTGGCTGAACACCACCTGCTGATCCCCCTGTAGCACGATGTGGCGAAAGCCATAGTGCTGAGCGCTGTCGATCACCACCTCGTACAGGAACCCATCTTCTTTTTCCTCCACAATTTTAGAGAAGTAGCGGTTGCTCTTGACGCTCGCCAGTTCCTCCGCCTTAGCTTTGGCGACATCGCTGCTGTTGGTGGAAGATGCCATGACTTGCAGGTCGTAGCCCCCTTTGCCCTTTACGGTGACATCTTTGAGGACTCCGCCCATGTCCGAGCTTTTCACTTCCGCGCTGTCCGGCGCCATAATAGTGACAGGGATGCCATACTCCAGCAAGTCCAGCTCCTGGTAGTTGTCCTGTGGGTCGTTCTGGCAAGCGAAGAGGAGCATCAGCAAGCAAAGTACTGTAGTTGATTTTTTCATATCAGGATGTTATTTGAGCATCAAAATTAAGAGATTCCAGCACAAAATAATATTGCCAGGGCTTTGATAAGCAAGTTCAATTGCCCATTTTCGGCTTTTGGCACACCAGCAGCAGGCGTTTCATTTACCGTAAAAAGGGTTACCTTTGCCCAAAATCCGGGCTTAACTGAACTATGATTCGAAGTCTTCAGATTCGTAATTACGCCATCATTGAGGAGTTGATGATCGACTTCTCTGAGGGGCTTACCATCATTACCGGCGAGACCGGGGCGGGTAAGTCTATCCTGCTCGGTGCGCTAGGCCTCATTATGGGGCGGCGGGCGGACATCAAATCGCTGTACAACTTGGAAAACAAGTGTACTGTGGAGGCGCATTTTGATATTTCCATGTATGAATTGCGCGCATTTTTTGAATCCCACGACCTGGACTACGATGACCACCTGGTCATACGCCGGGAAATCACTCCCTCCGGGAAATCCCGCGCTTTTGTCAACGATACGCCCTCCAACCTCAGCGTGCTACAGGAACTGAGCTCCACGCTCATCGACCTGCACCAGCAGTTTGACAACCTCGACATCCACAAGGTGTCTTTTCAGCTTCGCCTGCTCGATGCCTTGGCGGACAACCGGGCGCTGCTGCGCGAATACCAGGAAGGCTTCCAGCAATTTCGCAGCAACCGCCGCCGGCTGCAGGAGCTGAAAGCCCGCAACGAGAGCGCCAGCAAAGAACTGGAGTTCCTGCAATTTCAGCTGGAAGAGTTCAATACCGCCGAGCTGGTCGAAGGCGAGCAGGAAGAACTCGAGGAAGAACTCAACCGCCTGACCAATGCAGAAGACATCAAACGGGTACTAGCGGGTGCTTTCCAGCAATTGAGCGAAAGCGAAGTCTCCACTATCGGCCAACTGGAGGAAGTGCTGCAGGCGCTGAAGGGCATCAAGGGGTTCGACACCCGCCTGCAGGCTATGCACGACCGCTTCGATGGCATTGTGGAAGAACTGCGAGACCTTTCGCAGGAATTTGAGACCATCGCAGAGGATACAGAACACGATACCGAGCGCAGCCTGGAGGTGCAGCAACGGCTGGACATGATCTACCGGTTGCAGAATAAACATCAGGTCGCCTCCGTCAAGGAACTGCTCCGCCTTCAGCAGGAGCTGCAGCAGCAACTGGACAGCATCGGAGACCTGAGCAAGGAAATCGAAAGCTTAGAGGCAGAGGTGGAAAGACAGGAAAAGGCCCTTATAGAGCAAGCCGAACAGATGAGTACCCGCCGCCACAGCGTAGTAGGCGCTTTTGAAAACAAGGTAGAAAACATGCTGGCCCAGCTGTCCATGCCGCACGCTAAGATGAAGGTAGACATCAACCGTATGGAAACGCTCGACGCTACCGGCTTCGACGAGGTGCACTTCCTGTTCGCTGCCAATAAGGGGGGCCGGCTGCAGTACATCAAGGATGTCGCTTCGGGTGGAGAGCTTTCCAGACTAACGCTGGTAGTTAAATCGTTGGTAGCCAGCGCCATCCCATTGCCGACATTGATCTTCGACGAGATCGACACCGGCATCTCGGGTGATGTAGCCCTGAAAATGGGCGACATCCTGCGCGAATTGAGCAATGAGCATCAGGTGGTATCCATCACTCACTCTCCACAGATTGCTTCCAAAGCCAATGTCCATTACTTCGTGTATAAAAAAGAAAAAGAAGACCGAACCGTCACCGAAGTCCGTTCGCTGGACACGGACGGCCGGGTCTACGCCATTGCGACTATGCTGAGCCAGGACCCACCCAGCGCATCCGCCATCAGCAACGCCAAGGAACTATTGCAAAAAGTCTAAAAAGCAGCACAAAAAATGAGTAACAACTTACTAGCAGGAAAACGCGGCGTGATATTCGGCGCGCTTGACGAAAAATCTATCGCCTGGAAAGTAGCAGAACGCTGCGTAGAAGAAGGTGCGCAAATCACCCTTACCAATGCTCCGGTAGCCCTGCGCATGGGCGGCATTCAACAACTCGGCGAGCAACTGAATGCCGAAGTGATCGCTGCAGACGCTACAAAGGAGGAGGACCTGGAAAAACTCTTCACCACATCCATGGAAACGCTGGGCGGCAAGCTCGACTTCGTGCTGCACGCCATCGGCATGTCCCTCAACGTGCGCAAGAAACGCGAGTACACCAATCTGAAGTACGATTGGATGCAGAAAACGCTGGACATCTCTGCTATTTCCTTCCATAAAGTGATGCAGCAGCTTTACCAGATGGACGCGATGAACGAGTGGGGCTCCATCCTGGCCCTGAGCTATATCGCAGCCCAGCGGGTATTCCCAGACTACAGCGAGATGGCAGAATCCAAAGCACTGCTCGAATCCTTCGCGCGGAGCTTCGGCTACCACTTTGCCGAAAAGGCTAAAGTGCGGGTCAACACCATTTCTCAGTCCCCTACCATCACCACCGCCGGCAGCGGCGTCAAAGGCTTCGACGACTTCTTCGGCTACGCCGATAAGCTTTCGCCGCTCGGCAATGCCTCTGCTGAGGCCTGCGCCGATTACTGCGTTACCTTGTTTTCTGATTTAACCCGGATGGTGACGATGCAGAACCTCTACCACGATGGCGGCTTCTCCAGCATGGGCATGAGCCATAAAGTACTAGAGTAGGCCGCTTCGGGGGAAGCGAAGCAGCAGCGCTTGCCTTCGGTTCCCCCGGCTATCTTTTTATTTTAAACCTGCCACATATCTCCCCAGAGCCGAGAGCCCCCGTCCACGTACAGCGTCTCCCCTGTTACGTAATCCGCCAGTGCCAGAAAAAGCACTGCCTGCGCTACTTCCTCTACTTTTCCCAATCGTTGAACAGGAATAGTACTGCTGACTTGCGCCACCATCTCCGGCGGGTAATTGTCTAAGCCCGAACTCTTTATGATGCCCGGCGCTACGCTGTTTACCCGCACATTCCGATTGGCCCATTCTACTGCCAGGGATTTGGTGAGGTTGTCTACGCCTGCCCGGGCAGCGCCGGTATGCGACATGCCCGGAAAGCCGCGGTAATGGTCGACGATGATGTTGACCACACAGCCGGACTGCTGCGGCAGGAAAAAGCTGTTGGCCATTTGCTGGGTCATGAACCAGGTCCCATTCAGATTGGTGTTGATCACTGCCAGCCACCCCTTCCGGGCAATGCCCTCGGCGGGCGAGGGGAATTGACCGCCCGCGTTATTCACGAGCAGGTCAAGGCGGCCGCTCCGCTCCTTTACGAAGCTGGCGAGTTCTTCTATTTTCTCTTCCTCCCGGATGTCCATGGCAAATGCGTGGCAGGGGCCAACCTCCTGCAACTGCTCCGCTGCTTCCTGAAGTTTAGCGGCTTTGCGGGAGACAATGAAGACCTCCGCTCCGTACTGCAGCAACTGACGGGCTATTTCGTAACCAATCCCACTTCGCCCTCCGCTAACAAGAGCGGTCCTGCCTTCAAATACATCAGCTTGAAACATGGCTCTTCTAATTTTTTCAAGGGTGGAAGATAGGCAAAACCCAACTTTGCAACACCAGTAAATTAACAATTGACATCAACGAAAGGGCAAAATAAGCCCACTCAAGCCACTATGTCACCCGCATCCAGGCCAAGGTGCCAAAATGGCGCAAACAGCAGCGGCCTAATTGCAAAAGCGTCAGCTAACAGATTTTGGTATGCCAATTGCAATACAAGAGGTGAAATTAAATTCAAAACACAACAAAAATATAAGGCCATGACACTGATGAGCGTTAAGCCAAACCGTTTTGCCAAAGTGAACTTCCTGAACGACTTTGACCGGCTTGCCAATGATTTTTTTGACCTCAAGCCCGTGGCGGCTGCCCCTACATTTAAGACCGGGGTAAACGTCACCGAAGGCCCGGAGGACTACAAGCTGCACGTAGCAGCTCCTGGCTTGGAACGGGAAGATTTTCACATCGAATTAGACAAGGATGTTTTGAACATCTCCTTCGAAACTGAGATTCAAGAAGTAGAAGGAGAGGCAGTAAGGCGGCGGGAATTTGGCGACTACCAATTCCAGCGTGCCTTCCGCCTCGCCGACACTATTGACAAAGAGTCTATTGACGCGAGGTACGACAAAGGCATTCTGACAGTTGTGCTTCCCAAGAAAGAAGAAGCCAAAGACAAGCCCGCTCGCAAAATTGCTATCTCTTGATTGTCAGGTATTTGTCCAACAGATGACACACAATTGACCATCAGCATGGAATTTTGCCATCATCTTTATTGTTAAACTAAATGAAAATGAGTTATGAACAAGCTAGCAAACTACACTCCGCTCGGAGTAAGCAAGTTCTTTGATGACTTTTTCAAGCGCGACATTACGAACTTCTTCGGTAACGATATGTCCGTCAACCAACCGTCCGTAAATGTCGTTGAAACAGAAAAAGACTTTCGGATTGACGTAGCGGCACCGGGCCTGGAAAAGGGTGACTTTAACCTTGAGGTGGATCGCGACCTCCTGGTCATCTCCGCCGAAAAGGAATCCTCCGATGAAGTGAAAGAGGATAAGTACATGCGCCGCGAGTTCAACTACACTACGTTCACCCGCAGTTTCCAACTGCCGGAAAACGTAAACGCCGATGAAATCGGTGCCAACTACGAGAACGGTGTGCTGAAGGTCACGTTGCCCAAACTTGAAGAAGATAAGGTAGCACCGAAGAAGCGCATTGAGATACAGTAAGGGCGAAATTGGCAAAACTTTTAAACATCTGCCGCTTTTGTCTCTTATTATGAGTAGCTTCTCTGCTAGAGAAGATGAGATAAGCGCTGAGCCTGGCTGCATTACCGGGTGAAGCTCGAAGATTAGTTAATAGGGTTTTAGGTGTTTATTTTGGTGGCCGACACAGCAATGTGTCGGCCCTTTTTTATTTCTGCCCCTCCCAATTTTCCCTCCAAAAAAACTTTAGGTAATTTGGCTTTCTAAACCAGGCGGCCGGCAGCCGCCAACCTTTTAACTATGTCGAAAACCGTTCTAGTCACGGGCGCTTCTTCTGGCCTTGGCAAAGCTATAGCCCAGGCATTCCGCCAAAATGGATACTCCGTTTTCGGCACCAGCCGCAACCCTCACAATAGCACGGAAGGCGTTCAGATGCTGGCCATGGACTTGGAAGATAACGCCAGCATTCAAGCAGCTATTGGCTACATTGACCGTACCAACGGCCAGCTTGACATTCTCGTCAATAACGCTGGCATCGGCATAGCCGGGCCGCTCGAAGAGAGCAGCCTGCAAGATGTGCAGAAAGTCTTCAACACTAATGTGATCGGCACGGTAGGGGTTTGCCAGGCTGCCCTTCCCTTGATGCGGCGGCAGGGCCACGGCAAAATTTTCAACATCAGCTCGATTGGCGCCAGAGTAGGCCTGCCGTACCGGGGGATATACTGCGCCACCAAATCCTCCATCGACCTGATCACCGAAGCGCTGCGCATAGAAGTGCAACCCTTTGGCATTCAAGCCTGTTGTATCCATGCAGGCGACTTGAAGACCAATATCAATGCCAACCGCTTGAAAAGCTACCGCAAAGGCGGCCCCTACGCAGCGAGCTTCGAACGCGTCTACCGCAGCATCGACGAAGAAGTGGATCGGGGCCTCCCGGCGGAAGTCGTCGCCCGCAAGATTCTGCTTCTGGCGAAACAGCATCACCTTCGCCCGTATTATGCGGTAGGCAAACCGCTGCAGCGCTTCTCCCTTTTACTTAAAAAAGTGCTGCCCGCTACTTGGTTCGAGATGCTCATCGCCCGGTACGCTAAGGCGTAAGCTGGCGATTTGGTTCGAAAGCACGAAATTTTTCACTATAAACAAACTCGAAATGAAAAACCTGCTTTTCTTATGCTTGCTGGCTATCTTTGGCTTACAGGCCTGCGGCAGTGAAAGCGGCAAGGCCGCTAAAAATAAGGACAAGCTCCGGGAGGAGATCACAGCTCTGGAGGAGAGGCTGCGCGAACAACAAAATACGTTGGATTTGGACACCGCTTCTGCCATTACACTGCTCGAGAAAGTCGACACTTACCACGAGCGCTATCCACAGGACAGCCTCACGCCCCATTTGCTTTACCGCAATGCCGACCTTTCCCGGGGTATCGGCAAGCCCGAGGAAGCCATCAGTACCTGGAATACGTTGATAAGAGAATACCGGGAATTCCCGAAGCTGCCAGAAGCCATGTTCTTCCGGGCATTCACCGCCGATAATGACCTGCAGGATAAAGAGATGGCAGAAAAATACTACGAGGCATTCATCCGGGCCTATCCCGGCCATCCTATGAAAACGGATGCCAAAGCTCTGCTCGACGTTTTGAAAAGCGGCAAATCTCCGGATGAAATCATCGAGGAATTCCAAAAAAAGCGTGAATCGATAGGCGAATAAAAAGACGGATACCATGAAGTTGAGAATGATCTTTTTAGCCGTTGGACTACTGACAACGGCTGCTGCTCCATCCCAGGGCATAAGTTTTTTCGAAGGGAATTGGGAAGAAGCTCTGGAAAAAGCCAAAGTAGAGGAAAAGCTGATTTTTGTAGATGCCTACGCCGAGTGGTGCGGCCCTTGCAAGCATATGGCTAGGCAAGTGTTCCCGCAGGAAAAGGTAGGAGCTTTCTACAACCGCCATTTCATCAACATGCAAATCGACATGGAAAAGGGCATGGGGCTGGAATTCAGGAAGGAATACCCCGTTGCCGCCTTTCCTACCCTTTTCTTCATTGATGCGAACGGCAAAGTCGTGAAAAAAGCCCAAGGCGCACAAAAGGCCGACGGGCTCATCAGCTTGGGGCGCAGCGCGCTGTCGGAGGTGGACAACAGCGAGGAGTATGCCAAAAAGTACGAAGCAGGAGAGCGCGAACCCGAATTTGTGTACAAATACGTCCGAGCCCTCAATAAAGCAGGGAAGTCCAGCCTGAAGGTCGCCAACGAGTACTTCGACACGGAGCCGGACCTCAGCAGCCCCTTCAATCAGCGCTTCCTCTTCGAAGCGGTGACCGAAGCCGACTCCAAGCTCTTCAGTATGATGATAGAACGGCGGTCAACCATTGAAGAACTTATGGGCCCGCAAGCCGTACGCGAGCGGATACTGCAGGCCTGCAAAGCTACTGCCGAAAAAGCCATCGAGTACAACAGCGAGTTTTTGCTGGAGGAAGCCCAGGACAAGATGCAAGAACACTACAAAGATCGGGCTGATCAGTTTGAGCTGGAAACCAATATGGCTTTCTACCGCTCTCAGGGCGATGCCAAATCCTACGCCAAAACTTGCAAAAAATACGCCCGCAAAATCTTGGACGGTAATGCAAAAAAGCTGCACGAACTAGCCGGCCAAATGGTAGAAAGCTTCGAAGGCCAACAAAATGTCATGAAGGAAGCTGAGAAAATTGCTGAAGAAGCTGCCGAAAACAGCCAGCAGTACCAACACCACTTGGCTTACGCTAATATTCTTCGCATGAATGAAGCCTTCGAAGATGCCCGAGAAGCTGCCGAGCGTGCTCTGGAACTGGCCCGAGACGAAGGGCCGAGAGCCGTCAGCATGGTACAGTACCTGATCAAGCAGCTGCCGGAAAATTGAGCCTGCCCAGAATTCCCTTTGGCATTCGCATACCTTTGGAACCATCTACTCGTTATTACACTAACAAAAAAAATACAATGATGAAATACCTATTAACCTTAACTTTAGCAGTGCTTTCCTTCCAACTGTCTGCTCAGGATGCCATCGCCTTTGAGCAGCAAAAATGGCAAGCTATACTGGAAAAAGCGCAGTCAGAAGATAAATTGATCTTCCTCGATGCCTACGCCGAATGGTGCGGCCCCTGCAAAATGATGTCCAAAAACGTCTTTACGGATGAGCAGGTAGCCAACTTCTACAACGATAAATTCATCAACGCCAAAATTGACATGGAGAAAGGGGAAGGCGTAGAGCTGGCCCGAAAGTACAAGGTGCAGGCTTACCCTACCCTTTTGTACATCGACGGCGAGGGCTCCATCGTACACCGCGCTCTTGGCTACCGGGGGGCTGAGCAATTCCTGGAGCTGGGCGAAACAGCGCTCGACCCCGACAAGCGCATATCCGCTCTGCAAGAAGAATACGAATCCGGCAATCGCGATCCGGAGTTTTTGGCCAAGTACGCCAAAGCAGCTTCACAGGCCGGATTATCCAACGCGAAGGAGATCACCCAAGCCTACCTGGAAACCCAGGAAGACTGGAGCGACCCCGAAACAATGAGGATGGTGCTGGAATCCGTACAAAAAGCAGAGGGTGAATACTATGACTACGTCATTGAAAACCTGGAAGCATATCAGGCCGCCTTCGGCAAATCCCCCATCAACTCCTATATCAATCGGCTCATCATGCAATCCCTCGACCCTTCCATGGAAGAAGGAGAGCTGATGGCAAAGGCCGAGAAAAAATTCAACGAAGCTTTCCCCGAAACGGCAGAGCAGTCGATGGCGAAATTTAAAATGAACTACTACTCTGGCATGCAAAAGCTGGATCAGTATGCCGAAGCTGCAGTAGCGTACTTCGACGCTTTCGAGTCCAACGACCACAGCGAGCTCAACAACGTCGCCTGGTCCTTTTACGAAAACATCGAAGACGAGGAGATGCTGCGGGAAGCTTTAGCGTGGGCAAAAAAATCCGTTGAGCTGCGCGATGCCTACTTCAATAATGATACCTTAGCCGCCCTTTACTACAAGCTGGGCAAAAAGGACCAAGCCAAAGCTGCAGCGCAGCACGCCATCGAATTGGCTAAGGCCTCCGGAGAAGACTTCAGCGGCACCGAAGAACTGCTGGAGAAAATAGAGCAGCTCTAACACTTAATTTTGCATGGCAGAAAAGCAACCACCGCCTGAGCGGACCGACGTTAACACTTTAGGAGAATTTGGCCTGATCGAGCACCTGACAAAGCGCTTCCCCCTTCGGAATCCATCCTCGGTGGCCGGGGTCGGAGACGATGCTGCGGTAATCGATAACGATGGTTTTCAAACGGTAGTCTCCACCGATATGCTGGTGGAGGGTATCCATTTCGACCTGATGTACACCCCGCTGAAGCACCTCGGGTACAAATCCGTCATCGTCAACCTCTCCGATATCTACGCGATGAACGCCCGACCGAAACAGGTGACCGTTTCCGTCGCCCTATCCAACCGCTTTTCTGTTGAAGCCATGGATGAAATATACGCCGGCATCTATGCAGCCTGCGAATTGTACAAGGTAGACCTGGTGGGGGGAGATACGACATCTTCCCCCAAGGGCCTGATTATCAGCGTAACGGCTATCGGCCAAGGAGCGCCAGAAAAGATAGTGTACCGCAACGGTGCCAAAGTCGGCGACCTGATCTGCATCACAGGCAATGTAGGCGCGGCTTATCTGGGCTTACAAATCCTGGAGCGGGAGAAACAAGTTTACCTGTCCAATCCCGATGCCCAGCCCGAACTAGAGGGCCACGACTACCTCATCGAACGGCAGCTCAAACCCGAAGCCCGCCGGGATATGATCGACCACTTTGAGAAAGCCCAACTCGTGCCCACTTCCATGATCGACATATCCGATGGCATCGCCTCGGAATTATTCCATATAGCCAAGTCTTCCGGTGTCGGAGTACTGCTGGAAGAAAGCGGCGTGCCCATACATCCGGATGCTGAATACCAGGCCGTGGCGTTCAACCTCGACCCCATCACCTGCGCGCTGAGCGGAGGAGAGGACTACGAGCTCCTGTTCACCATCAGCCCCGAAGATGCGGAGAAAGTCAAGTACCTTCCCGATCTCTACATCGCCGGCGAAATCGTCCCGCCCGAGGATGGCGTCAAGCTGAACAGTAAAGGAGGGAAGCTTCACAACATCACCGCTCAGGGGTGGCGGCACTTCGACCCGCATAACAACTAATCCCTGTAAAGCCATGAAAGTATTAAAGACAGTGCTCTTCGGCCTGATTGTGCTGGCACTCGCCGCCTGCAAGCGGGAGAAAACGGAGTCCGGCCAGGCCTCCTCCCCAAACGTTAAGGCCAAAGTACCAGTGCCCCGATTCGAGCGGGACTCTGCCTATGCGTACCTCGCCCGGCAAGTCAGCTTTGGCCCCCGGGTACCCAATACCGAAGCGCACCGGCGGACAAAAGAATGGTTGGCTGGAAAATTCCGCGCATTCGGCGCCAAGGTCACTGAGCAGGATTTCCAGGCGAAAGCCTACACGGGCGAGACCCTCCAAGCCACCAACATTATTGCCCAGTACAATCCAGAGGCCAACAAGCGCGTATTGCTTGCCGCCCACTGGGACACGCGCCCCTTTGCTGATTCCCCCATCAGTGAGGAGCGCCAGACAGAGCCCATCCTGGGAGCCGACGACGGTGCCAGCGGCGTAGCTGTGTTGCTGGAGATCGCCCGGCAACTGCAGCAGCAACCCATCGATATGGGCATCGATATTGTGCTGTTCGATGCCGAGGACTACGGCGAAAGCGGTGGGAAGGACCCCAGCACCTACGCTCTGGGATCCCAGCATTGGTCGCGCAATCCGCATGTGAGTGGCAAGCAATTGCCGGAGTACGGCATCCTGCTGGACATGGTTGGGGCTGCCAACGCCCGCTTCCCAAAGGAATACTTTTCTGCAAAATACGCACCCCGCCTGCTCAATAAAGTCTGGAAACTCGCCCAAAGCATGGGCTACGGCAACTACTTTGTTAACGCTCAAGACGGCGGCATCACCGACGACCATTACTATGTCAATACCATTGCCCGCATCCCTATGATCGACATCATCAACCGCCCCGTGGGTACACAGACTGGCTTCGGCGAGTACTGGCACACCCACAAGGACGACCTCGACATCATCGACAAACGCACCCTGCGGGCGGTAGGCCAGGTCGTCCTCGCCGTCCTCTACCGCGAAAACAACGGCGATTTTTAGCACTAAGGGGTCGCGCAACAATAACTTACCGATTTAGACTCGTTTTTTTGCAC
>CAYNIT010000004.1:0-55753 GCA_964397205.1 uncultured Phaeodactylibacter sp.
GAAAATGCTGAAGGACCTGCGCCGCCGGGAGTCAAAACGGCACAATGTGCCTCCCTTCGTCATTTTTCAGGATGCCTCTCTGGAGGATATGTCGACCCACTACCCAATTTCAATGGACGACATGGTTAACATCAGTGGGGTAAGCAAGGGCAAAGCGATGCGCTACGGCCGCCCCTTCATACGGCTGATCAAAGAGTACGTGGAGGAAAACAATATCGAACGGCCCAACGACTTCGTCATGAAGCAAGTGGCCAACAAGTCTAAGGTGAAGGTAAACATCATACAGGGCATTGACCGTAAGGTGCCAATGGAAGATTTGGCGGAAGCCAACAACCTGAGCATGGAAGAACTGCTGAACGAGATGTACGCTATCGTCCTTTCGGGTACCAAAGTCAATATAGATTATTACGTAGAGGAAAATGTGGATGAGTATTCGCGGGATGATATCGAAGACTACTTCATGGAGGCGGAGACCGACTCCCTGGAGGAAGCCATCAACGAATTGGCAGATGATGACATCACCACCGAAGAAATTCAGCTGGTGCGCATCAAATTCATGTCGGACAAAGGCAACTGATGCATATCCTGATCATCAATGGCCCTAACCTCAACCTACTGGGCAAACGCGAACCGGAAATTTACGGCGCGCAGTCTTTTGAGGCCTACCTGGAACAACTGCGGGCTGCCTTCCCAGAGCACCAAATCACCTACTACCAAAGCAACCACGAGGGAGGCTTGATCGACAAAATCCACGAGGCGGGCTTCTCCTGCGGCGGCATCGTGCTGAACGCTGGCGCCTACACGCATACCTCTGTAGCTTTGGCGGATGCCGTCGCAGCGGTGAGTGCCCCCGTCATTGAAGTACACCTCTCTAATGTCTATCGCCGAGAGCCGTTCCGCCATCATTCTTATTTGTCTCCTCATTGCCGGGGCGTAATCGCTGGCCTGGGATTGCTGGGATACGAACTGGCCGTACGCAGCCTGCTGGGCAGCGCTCCAGGAGCCTGAGTTGGCGGGCCAGCTTCAAGCCGGTGCAGCTCTTCTTGCCCAAAAAGCGTAAACCAATTGCGGGTTTCCGGGTTTCTCCTAGTGAATTTTCCCAGAACGTACTTATAAGCACAGCGCTACAATGAAGAGCAACCTGCGGATTATCTCCGTTTCTGTTTTTGCCATACTTGCCATCGTCAGTGGCTACTTTGTCACCCAACTGCAATTTTCCTTTGACTTTGAGCAATTTTTCCCGGAAGGGGACGAGGACCTGGAGTTCTTCCGGGAGTTCATCGACAATTTTGAAGGGGACGACAACTTCCTGCTCGTAGCCATTCGAAGAGAAGAAGGGGTATTCGAACAGGATTTCCTGCAACGCTTCCATGAGTTTTCGCTGGATACGCGCAGCCTCCCGCATGTGACTGAAAGCCAGTCGCTGACTAAGTTTTCTTACCCCGTCAAGACGCCCTTTGCCATCACAACGGTGCCCGCCATACACATCGGCCAGCCCGAACGCTACGCAGCTGATAAGAAACGCATACTCAAGGATGAGCGATTTGTCCACAACCTGATATCCGAAGATGCTACCACGCTAGTGGTTTTTCTTAAGACAGTACCCAGCATACAGCTCGACCAGGCCAAAGAATTGATGGGGGCGCTGAACGGGCTGGTGGACAAATATGAGTTCGAAGAATACCACTATTTGGGCCGGCCTTATTTCCAGAAAGAACTGGTGGCGATGCAAAAGCGGGAAATCACAGTTTCCGCCATCATCTCCGGCATCCTGGTCACCTTGGTGATGTACTTCCTCTTCCGGCGCCCCTGGGGCATATTTGTTGCGCTGCTCTCTATCGGCCTGGGGATGCTGCTGTTTATGGGGCTGCTGGGAGCTACCGGCCGGGAGCTCAATGCTATGGCAGCTTTGTATCCGGTGCTCATGATCATCGTGGGCACTTCGGATGTCATCCATATCATGTCGAAGTACATTGATGAGCTGCGCAAGGGCGAGCGCAAGGACCGCGCCATCGTCACGACGATCAAAGAAATTGGCCTGGCTACGCTGCTGACCTCCATTACCACTTCCATTGGCTTTGCTTCCCTGCTGACCAGCAAAGTAGGCCCTATCCGCGACTTCGGCATCAATGCCGCTATGGGAGTTATGGTAGCCTACCTTACGGTAATATTCTTCACTACCGCCGTGCTGTCCTGGTTCCGCGCTGAGCAGATCATCAAATTAGGGAGAGGGCAGCGCTTCTGGGAAAAATCTATGGACTGGTCGTACCGCTTTACCTTGCGCTACCCGGCGCGTATTGCGGTAGGCGGCATGCTCACGCTATTCATCGCCCTCTGGGGCATTTCCAAAATCACCACCAACTACGGCATCATCAACAATATGCCTATAGGTAAAAAGATTACGAAAGACTTCCGCTTTTTCGAGCAAAAGCTAACCGGCTTCCGCCCTATGGAGTTTGCGGTGCTCGCGCAAGAAGGGTACCGGGCCGACGATTGGGAAGTCATTCAGGAGATTGCTAAGGTGGAGAACCAACTGAAGGAGTACCCTTCGATCCAAGCGGTGGGTTCCATAACAGCCGTATACAAGAGCATCCATCAGATGATGAACAACAATGCGCAGGCAGCCTACGAGATGCCGGATAGCCGGGAGCAGTTCCAGCGCTACCAGCGTATGGCAGCCCGGGTGCCGAAGCTCAATGTGAATGTGCTGCTGAGCGAGGATAAGAAAAAGGCCCGCATCACCTCCCGCGTGAACGACATTGGCGCTGATTCCATCAAACGGATCGGCCGGGAAATCGACAGTTGGATCGCTGCCCATACTGACACCTCTGTGGTTGATTTCAAACGTACTGGCACAGGGCTCATTATTGATAAAAACGCTGAGTACGTTCGCCGGGATTTGCTCTACGGGCTCGGCATGGCTATACTGATCGTGAGCCTGCTTATGGCCCTGCTTTTCCGCAACCTCAAAATGCTCCTCATCTCTTTGGTGCCTAACCTGTTCCCACTGATTTTAGCCGGAGCGCTGCTTGGCTTCCTGGGCATTGAGCTGGAGGCTGGGGTGTCCATCGTATTTGCTGTGATATTTGGCATCGCGGTAGACGATACCATCCACTTCCTCAGCAAGTACAAACTGGCTCGCAATAAGGGTTTCGCCGTAGAGAAAGCCATGCGGATCACCTTTTTGGAAACAGGCAAAGCCATTGTGCTCACTTCCGTCGTGCTGTTCTTCGGCTTTTTGGTTATGCTGTTTTCCATTCATCCGCCCAGTGTGACTATTGGCCTTCTCATCAGCCTTACCTTAGTGAGCGCCTTGCTGAGCGACTTGCTCTTGATACCGCTACTGATCCGGCTGATGATGCCCCAGGCGTAGGCCGATTCATTCTGGGCGCGCGAAGTCTTCCATTTTAAAAAATAAACTGTATATTTAGAGATAGCTTACCCCAAGAAAGCCGATTTCCAGACGAAAAGCTACAACCCCCTTCACTATGGACTTCCGGCGCCTGTTTGATATCCTGCCTTATCAGCGGGAGCGATTCCCGCAGAAAAAGGCACTCGCCATACGCGGCGAGCTGGGCTGGGATTACTATTCCACGGAAGCCTGCGAACGCATCGCCCAATGCATCAGCGCGGGCTGGCTCAAGCTTGGCTTAAAACGCGGAGAGCGAGTAGGTATAGTAGCGGAGCGAGCCAGCCCCCGCTGGATGCTGCTGGATACTGGCTTGATGCAAGCCGGTTTGGTGCCAGTGCCAATCCATAGCTCCTGCAGCCAGGAAGAACTGCGCTACATTCTGCGCGACTCCGCTGCCCGCTTCTGTGTAGCTGCCAATCGCGAAGCCGTCGAGAAAGTCACGGCGGTCAAGGAGGACGCTCCCGCCCTATCCGAAATCTACAGCATGGTTCACTTGCCAGACTTTCCCAGTTGGGAAGACTTGCTTACCGAGCCCACTGCTACCCATTTGGAGACCCTGCAGGTGCTGCGGGCAGCAATACACGAAGACGATTTAGCGACCATCATCTACACCTCGGGCACAAGCGGCCAGCCTAAGGGGGTGATGCTGTCCCACAAGAACATCGTCAGCAACATCAAAGCGACCCTCAGCCTTGTGCCGGTCAACCATAAAAAACGAGCCCTCAGCTTTTTGCCTCCCAGCCATATCTTTGAGCGAATGGTCAATTACTCCTATATGGCCTGTGGTGCTTCGGTATACTACTCCCGTAAGCGGGAAGAAACCATGGCCTTATTCAAGGAAGTACGGCCGCACTACTTCACTGCGGTGCCCCGCTTGCTCGAACGCGCCTACGACGAGATTCTGGAGCGCTTAGGCAATCGTCCACTGCCAATACGCTGGCTGGGGCATTGGGCTATACAGCTGGGCATGCAGTACCGCCTCCGTCACCCGGGTAATCTGTGGTACCGCTTTCGGCTGGGCCTGGCCAAAGTGCTAGTGCTGGGGCGCTGGAAGCGTCAGCTCGGCGGCCGGATAGAGGGAGTCATCGTCGGTGCCGCTGCCCTGCAGGAAAACTTGGCGCGGCTCTTCTCCGCCGCCGGCCTGCCCATCCGGGAGGGCTACGGCATGACGGAAACCTCACCGGTTATTGCCTTCAACCGCTTTGAGCCCGGCGGCACCCGATTTGGCACGGTGGGCATTCCTATACCGGGGCTACAGCTGCGTATTGCCAATCCTGACGAAGGCCAGGAAGGCGAGATACAGGTGAAAGGGCCCAATGTGATGCTGGGGTATTACCAAAAGCCAGGCGCTACCGACGCGGTGTTCACGGAGGATGGCTGGCTGAAGACTGGAGACCGCGGCAAACTCGTGTACAAGCGGTTTCTGCAAATTACCGGCCGGGAGAAGGACCTCTTCAAAACCACCAACGGCCGCTACATCCCGCCGGAGCAGCTGGAGAATGCCCTCAGAAGTTCTCCCTACATCGAAGAATGCCTGGTGATCGGAGAACAGCGGCCATTTGCCCTAGCCTTGATCCTCCCTCAATTTCATCTGCTGTGGCAGTGGTGCCTGGAAAAGGATGTACACTGGACGGCACCGCAGTTTATGATCCACAATCATAAGGTGGAACAGTTCTTGCAATCGGAGGTAGAGCGCATCAACGAACAACTCCCCCCTTACAAACGCATCGGGAACTTCCTGCTGCTGCACGAGGCCTGGACAACAGAAGCCGGGGAGCTTACGCCCACCCTGAAGCCCAGGAGGGAGTGGATTGTACAAAAGTTCCGCAAGGAAATTGAAGCCCGGTATGAACAGGGGGCCAAGCTGCGGGGTTAATTATTTATTTCGGCACAAGAATTGAAGCAGAACATCATTTGGCGCTTAGGCTCGCCGACCAATTTTGCTTAATTTTACCGGGATCCATATCGAGGACTATATCCACACCAAATTAGAATGCAGGAAAGTATGAAACATCCAACGCGGCTTTTTGACTTCATCCAATATCAGCAAGAACATTTACCACTGGAAAAAGCCTATGGCTACCGGCAAAATGGGCAGTGGGTTTACTTCAGCACAGCTGAGATCATCGAGCGCGCCAATCAGGTCAGTATGGGGTTACTGAAAATGGGGGTGCAACCGGGCGACAAAATCGCGGTAGCAGTTTATCAAAACCGCCCGGAATGGGTGATTCTCGACCTGGGCATCCAACAAGTCGGAGCAGTAAACGTACCGGTTTACCCTACCATCAGCCCGGGCGAGTACGAGTACATCTTCAAGGATGCAGCTGTGCGCTACGCTTTCGTCGGCAAGGATGATTTGTACGACAAGGTGCGGATTGCCCAGGCGAATGTACCTTCTCTGAAAGAGGTGTATACCTTTGATCAGCAGCCGGGCCAGCCTTTCTGGGAAAGCCTGTTTGCCCAGGAAGGCATGGAGGAGGTGGAGAAAAGCAAGGCCAAAGTCGAGCCGGAAGATATGGCAACGCTCATATACACATCCGGCACCACCGGCAAGCCTAAAGGGGTTATGCTCTCCCACCGCAATATCGTGAGCAACGTGATGGACGTACGGGACCTGATGCCCATAGAGGGCAAGCATCGCGTCTTAAGTTTCCTGCCGCTCTGCCACATTTTTGAGCGGGCAGCGCTCTATGCCTATACCTACCTTGGGGCCAGTGTAACCTTCACCGGCACAGATAACCTGGGAGGAGAAGAGGGCGACCTCCGGGCAGTAAAGCCCCATTTTTTCACTACGGTCCCGCGCTTGTTAGAAAAAGTCTACGAGAAGATATACAACAAAGGGCTTGAATTGGCCGGTCTTAAAAAACGCCTCTTTTTCTGGGCATTGAGCCTGACAGAGGACTACGAGTACGACAAGCGTTACACCGGGCTGGCTAGCCTGAAGATGAAGACAGCGGATAAACTGATCTTCAGCAAATGGCGAGAGGCGCTGGGCGGCGAGGTAAAGGGCATCCTTACGGGAGCTGCGCCTTGCCCGGTTAAAATGGCGAAAGTCTTTTCCGCAGCGGGCATCCCTATCCGGGAAGGCTATGGCTTGACGGAGACATCGCCGGGCCTTGCTATCGGGCGCTACAGCCCGGGAGGAGCCATGCTGGGTGCCATAGGGCCTGCCATCAAAAGCGTAGAGCTGCGCATCGATGCTTCCGGCGGCGATTACCGGGAGGGCGAAGGCGAGATTTTAGCCAAGGGCCCCAACGTCATGATGGGCTATTACAACAATCCGGAGGCCACTGCTGAGGTTTTTCAGGAGATCGATGGGCAGCGGTGGTTCCGCACCGGAGATGTGGGGCGAATGGTGAAAGGCCCGTCCGGGGAAGACTTCCTGCAGATCACAGACCGCAAAAAGGAACTGCTCAAAACCTCCGGGGGCAAATACGTTGCTCCGGCCCCCATTGAAAACAAGCTGAAGGAGGACTTTCTGATCGAACAGGTCATGATTGTTGGAGAAAAACGAAAATTTGTCTCGGCCATGCTATTGCCAGCAGAAGATGCGCTGCGCGATTGGTGCGAAAGCAAGGGCGTCGAGTGGCCCGGGCTGGCAGCGGCAGTGCAGCATCCTGAAGTAAAGGCGCTGTACCAAAGCATCATAGACCGGTACAACCCGTTGTTCAGCAAAACGGAGCAGGTCAAAAAATTCTGCCTCCTGCCCACTACCTGGGAACCGGTGAGAGCAGACGGTACTCAGGCAGAGCTTACGCCTACCATGAAGCTCAAACGGCGGGTGATTCTGGAGAAATACGGTGATGAGATCGAAGAAATGTACGCGGGAGAAGGGAGCAGGGTGTAAGGGCTGTAAACGCTTCGGCTGGTGAAAAGCCCGCTGCAATTGCCCGTTCAGCTGGCGCAGGCAGTGGGCTTTTCGGCTTGCGCTATCCTGCCGGCAAGAATTTATCATTGTACTGGTAGATGCCGACCACCAGGATAATAAACAAGAGCAACCCGATAAAGAAGAACATCAGACAGTAGCCCTTCCTTCCGGCATTCTTTATTTCGTCAGCCATGGTTTCTTGTGTTTAAGAACATGAATAATTGCGCTTGCAAAGATGGATAAAAATATAAAATTGGCAAAGATTATGCCTTGATTCCGCCCCCTTGACACAGACGGGGCTGCGAGCTGTCAGACGGGCCTCTTTTGGGGTTTTGAGTGGGCCGAATAAAAGAGCCGGCGGGGAGTTTCCCCCCTACCGGCTCTATACTTTTGTGATGCCAGCGTGTGATTGGTTGTGCTGAGCAAGGTTCAGCCCATCCACTCACAGCATGCTGCGGAGTGCAACCCGAGCCGCTACTTCTGTATCAATAGAAGCGGGACCGGTTGTCCTCTATGTCCGCGTTTTCCTTCATCGCTTGTATCATCTGGTTGGGTAGCTGTTGACGGTCTTGGGCGGAGATGCTGCGGCGCAACTGGGGGATATTGGTAGCTTGCCCAGCTTGTTGCTTTTCCAGCACTTTAGCGACGAATACGCCGGAATTGCCAACTATGGGCGCTGTAGTACTGCCTACATCTTGCTTGAACACCTCGCCGATGACCTTAGGCTCCATGCCCAAGCCGGGAATGAACTGTGCATTGAAGCGTACATTGCTAGCGGTATCCACTTTGGTTTCGTAGGTTGCCGCTATAGCGTTTAGGTTGGTACCGCTGATGCGGGATTTCAGCACTTCGCCTTTTTTCTCTTTGATGACCTCCTCTTCGATTTCGCTCTTAATGTTGGCTACCGAAGGCAGTCCTGCCGGTTGTTTTGCCAGCAGGGCCGGCACTACAAATTTATTGGTGTAGTACTCCACGGGATCCTGAAAAGCATAAAGCTCTGGGGAGACCTCCCCTTCGTTAGCATTGAACGCCCAGCGGACGATGTCGCGGCTCGACTGCCCGGAGCCCAGGTCACCAATGGTAAAGTCGTTCTTTTCCAGGCGGCCGGACACCTCTGTTTCCAGCCCTCTTTTGGCAGCGCTTGCCCGCATGGACTCGATATCCCGGTTTTCTCCGACGAACGCCAGGACTTCATCCTCGATTGCGGTTTCGGTTCCTTCCGAAGGCACTATGGCTTCCTCAAGGTACGCTACATTGTAACGGGTAGTAGTCTCTTCGCTGCGGCTCAGCACTTCGATAAGGTGCCAGCCGTAGGAGGTGCGCACTTTGTAGTACTTGCCGATTTCACCGGTGATGAAGAGGACCTTATTGAATTCCGGGACGAACTGCCCCGGCGTTACGCCTTCATAAAGGCCGCCTTTATTAGCACTGCCGGGATCCTGGCTGAACTGCGTAGCCAGGGAATCGAAGGAGGCTGTTCCCGCCAGCAGGAGGTTTTCTAGACTATCGATGGTTTTCTTAGCCGCTGCAAATTGTTCTGGCTGTTGTGCCTGCCGGAGGATGTGGCGGGTATCAGCCGAGTCGGACACCTCCCGGCGGTCGACCAGCTTTACAGCTTTGAACTTGCCGGCATCCATATAAGGGCCGAAGACGCTGCCCTCGGCCAGCGTCTCGATGGTATCTGCGATGGCAGCGCTGAGTTTATCTTTGGTAATGTAGCCGCTCGGCGGGATGCCGTAGTTGCGTTCTGTAAAGGAAGAGTCGTTTTCCGCCTGCTCAAACTTCGGTATCAAATCCACCACTTTGCGGCGCAGCTTAGCGGAGTCTTCGGGAGTGGGCAGTACGTCAAAAACAACGTACTCTATCACGCGGGTCTCTTCGTCGTTGCGGAATTTCTCCTCGTTCTCCTTCAGGTAGTTTTCGTAATCCTCGTCTGAGAGGCTCACCTCACTGTCATCGACCTGATCGTAGGGAATTTTGACATAGGCGAGCTTGAGCGGGGCGTTCTGCTCTTCGTTCCCCATTTCAGCCATCCAGGTCGGCGTGTAGATGGCTTTGGAAACCATAGCGCTGAGTTTGCTCTGCAAACGCTCTTTGACGATTTCCTTTTCCTGATGGGCCCAGAAAGCGTTGAGCCGCGGATCATCTTTGATGCTTCCGTCTTCGATGGCTGCCTTTATCTGGTTCAGCTGCTGAAAGTCGACTTGGCGAGTTTGCGGATTCATAAAGCGCTGACGGATGATGGGGCTCGGGTTGGTTCCGAACTGCAGGTCCATCAACTCGGTGCTGCTGACGCCTAGCCCGAGCGCTTCGGCTTCCTCTTTAACCAGGGCTTCTTCTACAAAATAGTTCCAAAGCTGATTGCGGCGAGCGAAGATCTCTCCACCGGAGTTGCCATATAGTACCTGCTCCGTTCGATTGAACTGATTCCAGTCCAGCCTCTTTCCCTCGATATCGGCCATAGTCGTCTGCGAACTGCCGAATACACTCTGCTGCCCGGAGGTCATGTCCATGACGATGAAGCCAGCCAGGCCCAAACCGACAAGCACCACAAGCAGCCACGAGTTCTTTCTAATTTTACTGATCAAAGCCATCTCTACGACTATTATTTTATAGTGTCAAATGTGTTCTTAGGACAGAGCGCAGTTGTAAAACTGCCTTTCTATCTTCCTTTTGCACAAGGAATCGCAAAGATACATTTACCGCTGCGAAAATCCATGCGAATGCCGGGATTTAACGGCTTGCGCTGACTCAAGCCCAGACGCGGCAACCTTCCGTGCAGTTGGTACAGATGTCGATCTGATCCCTGCCCTTCAGCAATTGCCTGCGGAAGGATTGATAGGCGGGGCCCTGCCAGAGCTGCCGGAAGGACTGCTCTTTCAGGTTGCCGAGCTGGTGCTGTGCGTCTTTGTCGAAACAACAGGGCACCACCAGGCCGTCCCAAGTAATAACGCAGGCGTGCCACAGCTTCCAGCAATGGTTGAGAAGTTGGTTTTTCACCCGGTAGGTGCCGTCAGCTTGCCGGGCGTAGCGGGCGTACTTTTCATTGCGGGGAATGAGTGGATTGCCGTTTTCATAATCGTAGACTTGCGCCGTTTTGAGCTTGACTTCATCTATTCCAATTTCCTCAGCGAGCCGGTAAATGTCAGGGATCTGGTGCTCGTTGGGCCGCACCACCAAGAATTGAAAGATGATGTGGGGCTTGGTGGCGCCTAGTTCTCGTTTTGCAGCCACAACATTGCGCGCGCCTTGCAGCACCGCCTCCAACTTCCCTTCCCTGCGGTAATTTTCATACACCTCCTGGGTCGTTCCGTCTACTGAGATGATCAGGCGGTCGAGCCCAGACTCAATGGTGCGCCGGGCGTTTTCCTTGTTCAGGAAATGCCCGTTGGTAGAGGTAATGGTGTAGATGCCGCGCTTGGAGGCGTACTGCACCATGTCCAGGAAATCAGGATTGATATAAGGTTCTCCCTGAAAATAGAAGATGAGATAGATAAGCTCTCGCCGCAACTGCTCGATGGTGTTGCGGAAAAAGTCGGCTTTGAGGTTGCCGGTGGGCCGGGTAAAAGCACGCAGGCCGCTGGGGCACTCCGGGCACCGCAGGTTGCAAGCAGTGGTGGGCTCAATGGATACTGTAATCGGCACCCCCCACTGTATGGGCCGGCGAAGGAAGCGGGTCAGGTAGTAGGAAGCAAGGACTTTGGCAGCGTTCCAAAGGCGGGCGGGGGTGAGTTTTTGGAGGAAGTTGAGGGAGTCAGCCACCCCTATCGCTCTGTTAAACAAAATCATTTGCTTGTGAATTTAACTTGTTGTTCCATTGGCTTTTATTGTTGTTAGACTCCTTTCTTTGTACATCGTTCAAAAATATTCCGATTACTAGCTAGTCAGTGCGAAGAACTCATAAAGGGAATTCATTTTCTTCTGTAGAGCTTTATCCAACGGTTCCATTTAATAAAGGTACGATGCTCAAGAGTTGTAGAGGTAATCATTTATTCGCCAGCTGCCCACAGGCCGCATCGATGTCCTTGCCCCGGCTGCGGCGCACTGTCACCATGACACCTCTGTCGCGGAGGTAGCGGGCGAAATCATCAATGCGGTGTTCGGTGGCTTTTCGGAACGGCGCGCCGTCGATGGGGTTATACTCAATGATGTTGATGCGCACGGGGAAGTCCTGGCAAAGCTCGGCCAAGTTTGCAGCATCTTGCAAACCATCGTTGAAATCCTGAAAGGCTATGTACTCGTAACTGATGCGGTTGCGCGTGCGTTGGTAGTAGTAGCGCAGGGCATCCATGATCGTCTCTAGATTGTTCTGCTCATTGATGGGCATGATTTGGTCGCGCTTGGCATCGTCGGCAGCATGCAGGGAGAGGGCAAGGTTGACTTTCACCGCATCATCGGCCAAGCGTTTGATCATCTTGGCGATGCCGACCGTACTAACGGTGATGCGGCGGGGCGACATATTGAGCCCGTCCTCAGCTGTGATACGGCCGATACTCTCCAATACATTCTTGTAGGCCAGCAGCGGCTCTCCCATGCCCATGTATACGATATTGGTGAGCGGATGGCCGAAGGCTTCTTCGCACTGCTGATTGACCATTACTACCTGATCAAAGATTTCTGCTGCATCCAGGTTGCGCTCCCGTTTCATGCGGCCAGTAGCGCAAAACTTACAGCTCAGGCTACAGCCTACTTGTGAGGAGACGCAGACGGTGAAGCGCTGATCCGCCGGCACCGGTATCAGCACGGCTTCGATCAAATGCCCATCGTGGAGCTTAAACCTCGACTTAATAGTGCCATCCAAGCTGTGTTGCACGGCATCCTCCACGATGGCTCGGATTTCAAAGCGCTCCTGCAGGCGTTCGCGCAGGTTCTTAGACAAATTGGTCATTTCATCGAAGGAGCGGGCCCCCTTTTGCCACAGCCATTCGTAAATCTGTTTGGCACGAAATTTCTTCTCGCCCATTTCCTCGATCAATGCCTTCAGCTCCGGCAGCCGGAGCTGTCGTATGTCTTTCCGGTCGGTAGTAGTCATCATGGTATCAATGCTTATATAGCCCGGCAGCGCTCCTGCAGCCATTGTTTTTCTTCTGCGTCCAAATGCGGGCTTAGTTCTTCCAACACGCGGGCGTGGTATTCGTTGAGCCACTGCCGCTCTTCCGCTGTCAACAGCCGCCGCTCGATCAGGTCCGCGCTGATGGGAAAAAGCGTTTGGGTTTCAAAGCCGTAGAATTTGACATCCTCCGACTCCATTCGCTCCACGCACAGTTCCAGGTTTTCGATGCGGATGCCAAACGCTCCGGCCCGGTAGTAGCCAGGCTCGTTGGAGGTCAGCATGCCTGGCATCAGGGGAGTTTGTCCCCGGGCACCTTTGGGGTTGGGCGTGATGCCCTGCGGCCCCTCGTGCACATTCAGGAAATGCCCCACGCCATGCCCCGTGCCGTGGCCGTAGTTCAGGCCCTCCTGCCAGAGGTGTGCCCGCGCCAGCGTATCCAGCTGTACACCGGTAGCCCCTTCCGGGAAAATAGCCCGCGACAGCGCGATATGGCCCTTCAGTACCAGGGTATAGGGTACTTTGACGGCTTCCTCTACCGGCCCTAAAGCGACCGTCCGGGTGATGTCCGTCGTGCCTTCCAGATACTGCCCGCCGGAATCCAGCAACAACAAGCCCTCCGGTTTGATAGCAGCGGAGGCCCCGGGCGCTGCCCGGTAGTGCACGATGGCCCCATTGGCCGCGTAGCCTACGATGGCTGGAAAGCTTTCGCCGAAGTAATGAGGCTGTTCCCTCCGGAACTGATCCAGTTGCTGTCCGAGGTCATATTCGGTAAGCGGGGTGCCAGCCTCCAAAGATTGCTCCAGCCAGCGGTAAAAGCGGAGCAAAGCTACGCCATCTTTGCGCATAGCCACCTTGAGCTGCTGCCGCTCTACTTCGTTCCGCCTTGCCTTCAGAGGGCTCACCGGATCTTTGACCTTTTCCCACTGTTCGGCATCTAGAGATTCGTATACTGCCATGCTTGTAGCAGCAGGAATGTAACCCAGGCAGCTGTCTGCCGGCAGTTCTTGTAGAAAGTCAGTCAAGCTATGGTAGGGGCGCAGGCTGATGCCGTCTAACTCGACGCGCCGGCGGAGGGCAGCCGGCACTTTATTGCCATCAATAAACCAATGCCCCTCTGCTTTCCCAAGGAGCAAGTAGCTGATGGCTACTGGGTTGCATTCAATATCTTCCCCTCGGATATTCAAAAGCCAGGCGATGGCGTCGAGGGCCGTCAACAAGCAGTAGTCCAGCTGTTCCATATTACTCCGGACAGCCGCTAGCTTGTCCGCCCGGCTCTGCCCGGCGTAGGCTTGATCGAGTTCAAATACCGGTTGCTGCGGCAGGGCAGGGCGGTTTCCCCATATGTCGCTTACTAAATCATGCTGCCACTGCAGCTGCAAGCCGCTTGCTCTCAGTTGGCGTTCCATGCTACGGACTTGGGCTACCGAATAGAGAGCGCCGCTGCACCCTACTACCGCTCCTTCCGGCAGGTTATCTTTCAGCCAGTCTAAATACTGTGCAGTGTGGGGGACTGTAAGCTTTCGGAGCTCAAAACCGCTGCCCTCCAGCTGTTCTTCCGCCTGCAGAAAGTAACGGGAATCCGTCCAGACTCCAGCCTCATCCTGAGTTACTAAAACCGTGCCAGCCGAGCCGTCGAACCCTGTCAGCCAAGCCCGTGCCTGCCAGTGTGCCGCTACATACTCGCTTTGGTGGGGATCATGGCTGGGTACCAGGTAGGCATCCAGCCCTTTGTCTCGCATAGCCTGCCGCAGCGCGTCAAGCTTTCCTTGAGTCGTTTTCATGCTGATTTGTTTCTGGCACATTTTTTGGTGTCATATTGGAACAATAAAATATATTTTCCGTTCTTGCGTGTGGCTTTCTTAGCCTCCGCAGGTCTTTCCGGTTTGCAAAAGATAGAAAAATTCAGTAAATAGACACATAAAATGACTACCAAAACGCGACGCGGATGCTGAAGCAGAGCTTAAGCCAAAAAATGCTGCAAAAGTTGTCCCCTCAGCAGATTCAATTGATGAAACTGCTGCAGATTCCTACGGCAACACTTGACCAGCGCATACAGGAAGAGCTGGAAGCCAACCCTGCTCTGGCAGAAGGAGAAGAACGCGATGAGCTAGCGGATTTAAGCGCTTCGGAAGAGGAGCGTACGGAGCATGACGATCAGTACGAGTTGGACGACTACCTCAACGATTATATAGAAGATGACCCTTCTTCCTATAAACTACGGGCCAATAATTACAGTGCCGACGAGGAAGAAAAAGCAGTGCTGGTATCTGTAGAGCACTCCTTTCACGAGCATTTGGAGCAACAGCTCGGCCTGATGGAACTCAAGGACGAGCGCCGGGAGGCTATCGCGCATCAGATTATCGGCAGTATCGACGAGGACGGGTACTTGCGCCGCGACCCTGCTTCCATTATCGACGACCTGATGTTTTCCCAAAATATCTTTGCCACGGAGCAGGAAGTATTGGACATGCTGCGGCTGATACAGCGTTTTGATCCGCCAGGTATTGCTGCCCGTAGCCTGCAGGAGTGCTTGCTGATACAATTGCAGCAGCGCTCGGAAATGGATGATGAAGAAGACTTCCTGAGCCTTGAAGAGCGGCAGGCCCTCGATATCGCCGTAGATATTGTCCAAGACCACTTCGCGGAGTTCACTAAGAAGCACTACAGCAAAATCCAGCGCAAGCTGAACATCTCCGAAGAAGACCTGAAAGCCGCCATCGAAGAAATCACCCACCTGAACCCAAAACCGGCCAGCGGCTACTCGAGCGGCAGCGGAGAACGAGCCACTCAATACGTGGTGCCGGATTTCATCATCCATAACCGGGAAGGAGAATTGGAGCTGACGCTGAACTCCCGCAATGCCCCCGACCTGCACGTCAATGATCAATACCGAGATATGCTGCGGGCTTACAAAAAGAACCAACAGGGCAAAAGAGCCAACAAAAAAGAGCGCGAGGCGGTCATGTTCATCAAACAAAAGATCGACAGCGCCAAGTGGTTCATCGATGCCATCCGGCAGCGCCAGGATACCATGTACCGCACCATGTACGCCATCCTTCAGTACCAATACGATTATTTCCTCACCGGCGATCAGAGGAAGCTCAAACCGATGATCCTTAAGGACATTTCGGATATTACCGGGCTTGACATTTCCACCATTTCCCGGGTAGCCAACAGCAAGTTTGTACAGACGGAATTTGGCACCAAACGCCTGAAGGAGTTCTTTTCAGAGTCCTTGTCTAAGGAAGGCGGAGAAGAAGTGTCTACCCTTGAGGTCAAGAACATCCTCGAAGAGATCATCAGCAAGGAAGATAAAAAGAAACCACTATCTGATCAGAAATTGCAAAAAGCGCTTAAAGAAAAAGGCTACAACATCGCCCGCCGCACCGTAGCCAAGTACCGGGAACAGCTGAATATTCCGGTGGCGCGTTTGCGCAAGGAGCTCTAGGCCTTTAAGTTAGTTTGATAAATGGAGGAAAAAAACCAGCAAGACGAAAAAGAACCAGCCGGAAACAACTATCAAGATTGGGGAGACGCACCTGACGTATCCGTCTTCTATGGGCGATCCCGGGAAATAGCCTTGCTTGGCCATTGGGTAATGGAAGAGCGTTGTAATGTAATCAGCGTACTCGGCATCGCCGGCGTAGGCAAAACCGGGCTTTCTCTGAAATTGGGCAAGGGCGGCATCGGTAAAACGGATCTTTCTGTCAAGGTTGCCAGAGGCCTCAGCGATCAGTTTGAATTTGCAATCTGGAGAAAGTTGATCAATGCCCCCTCTCTAGACGATATTCTACTGGATATCATTAAGTTTTTCTCTAAGCAACAGGAGACTGTCCTGCCGGATAGCCTCGAAGAAAAAGTAGCCAGGCTCTGCCATTATCTCAAATCCCATCGCTGCCTTATTTTATTGGACAACCTGGAAGCTCTTCTCAAAGAAGGAGAGTACCCGCCGGGGAAGTTCCGCGAGGGATACGAAAGCTACGAATATTTACTCGAGAAAATCAGCGAGATCAACCACCAAAGCTGTGTTATCTTTACCAGCCGCGAAAAGCCGAAGATCATTGATCGGCTTGAGGTTAAAACCAAAAAGGTGAAGTCCTTGTACCTGAAGGGGCTGGAGGATGAGGATGGCCGGAAAATCTTTTTGGAGGCGGGCTGTTTCGTAGAGCCAGCGCAGGAGGAAACCCAGTGGGAGGAACTCATACAGTTTTACAATGGCAACCCGCTGGCACTGGAACTCTCCGCTAAGCACATCCGTGAAGTTTACTTTGGCAACATTTCTCAGTTCCTTAAGGAGGGCAAGCCTATTTTCCATGACCTGAAGGAGCTGATCGATTGGCACTTTGACCGATTGAGCTTTCCGGAGAAAATGGTCATGTACCTTCTCGCAATCAACCGCGAACCTATCTCACCCAATGAGCTGCGCGAGGACATACTCTCCCCGATACTCAAAAAACAGATCTACTCAATTCTTCAGGTATTGAAGCGCCGAATCACAGTAGAGACAGTGCAGCGCAAGTTTTCCCTGCAACCGGTGCTCATTGAGTACATGACGGGGCGGCTCATTGAAAGTATCGACGAGGAAATCGGTATTGACAAACCTGTTTTCATCAATCACGTTACCGGCCGGCTCATCAAAGACCTTACCGAAGACATAGAGCAAGACAAAATCCTGTGGCTCAACACACTGGTACTTGTCAAAGCATTTTCAAAGGACTTCATCAGAGCAGCCCAGCGCCGATTGATCGCGCAGCCTCTGGTCGAGAGCCTGATTTTCACCTTGGGAAGCCAATCGGCAGTAGAAGACAAACTATCCCAGTTACTGGAGACGCTTCGGCAGGAGGAGAACCGTAAGTTGGGTTACGCAGCAGGAAATATCCTAAATTTGCTCTGCGAGATGCGATCCGACCTCTCCAAGTTTGACTTCTCCGGCTTAACGGTTTGGCACGCCTATTTGCAGGGGTACAACTTTCAAGGCATTAACTTCACCAATGCCGACCTATCCAAAAGCTTATTTGCCCAAACTTTCAGTTCAGTCCAGTCAGTAGCCATTAGCCCGGATGAGCAGATCTTCGCAGCTGCAGACACCAACGGAGAAATTCGCCTGTGGCGATTGGCAGACGGGCAGCATCTGTCTACCCTGACAGGGCATACCAACTGGGTAAGAGCCCTGGCTTTTCACCCCGACAGCTCTTTGCTGGCCAGTGCCAGCGACGATCATACGGTCAAACTATGGCACCTGGAGGGGCAACACCAATTACATTATACCCTGGAGGGGCATACCAACTGGGTGCGCGCAATTGCTTTCGATAAAGCCGGCAGCCGGCTGGCCAGCGCCAGCGACGATGGCACTCTCAGAATATGGAAACTGCCCGATATGGAATGCGAACAGGTGCTGGATGCTCACAAAGAAGGAGCAGTAACCGTTTGCTATCACCCCCGGGGCAACCTCTTAATAAGTGGCGGAAAAGATGGAAGCATCAAAATTTGGAATGCCGAATCTGGCCAGCTCAACCATACGCTGGACGCTCATAGTGGTGCCGTCTGGTCCCTCGCCTTAAATTTCGATGGAGAAATCCTGGCCAGCGGGGGGGAAGACCGCAGGATCAAGTTGTGGCAATTGACCTCCGGCGACTGTATTTGCATTAATATCCTAGAGGGGCACAAAGACAGGGTCAATACCGTTTCTTTCCCAACTGCCAATACGCCGGGCAAGCAGATTCTGATTAGCGGAAGCGAAGATACCAGCCTCAAAATCTGGGATACTTCAACCGGGCTTTGTACAGACACTATGCTAAGCCATACCCATGCCGTTCTTTCCACGGACATTAGCAACAGCGGGCAGCTCTTGCTCAGCGGCGGGGACGATCAGACGGTCAAATTATGGGCAATTGCAAAGGGCAAAGGCAAAAGCCTGAGGACACTGTTGGGGCATACCAACCTGGTTTGGAAAGTGGCCTTTAGCCCGGATGGCAAGCTGCTGGCCAGCGGGAATGATGACAGAACGGTAAAAATCTGGGAAGCCCAATCTGGCGAATGCCTGCACACCCTGAGCGGGCACAGACAATGGATACAATCTGTTGCTTTTCACGCTAACGGCAAACTACTCGCCAGTGCAAGTGCCGATCACCGTATCATGCTTTGGGAGCCCCGGCGGGGTAAACACTTAATGACGCTGCTGGGCCATAACAGCTGGGTGGTGGCAGTAGCTTTTCAACCCGGCCTGAATAGCCAGTTACTAGCCAGCGGCAGCAGTGACCATACAGTCAGGATTTGGGACATAAAATCCGGCAAATGCAAAAAAGTACTCAAGGGGCATGCCAATTGGGTGTGGTCCGTAGCCTTTAGCCCCGACGGCCGGCGGCTGGTGAGCAGCAGCGAGGACAAAGAACTGCGCCTGTGGGATGTGGAAAGCGGCCAGTGCCTCAGGGTTTTCAAGGGGCATACCAATGGCATCTGGGGAGTCGCTTTCAGCCCGGACGGAAAAACCATCGCCAGCGCCGGCGTAGAACAGGAAGTCCGCTTATGGGATCCGGAAACTGGCGAATGCCGGAGGGTCCTAAAAGGCCATGAAGACTGGGTCGGCTCCGTGGCTTTCAGCCCCGACAGCCAATTGGTGGCCAGTGGCAGCAGCGACCAGACCATCCGGCTTTGGGAGGTGGAAAGTGGAAAATGCCAGCGCATCCTGCGCGGGCACGATAGTTGGGTGTGGTCGGTAGATTTCAGCCCAACGGCGCCTCTGTTGGCCAGCGGCAGCCAGGACAAATCCATTAAGCTTTGGAGCTTAAAGCAATTTGAATGCACTAAAACACTGATTGCCCCCAGGCCCTACGAGCACATGAATATCTATGGAGCTACTGGTTTTACAGATAGTCAACGGAAAACCTTGCTAGCCCTCGGTGCCGTGGAGAAAGAGCCGGCAAAGACAGAGGCCGCTGATATCGAAAATAAGCCCGAGCCCGAGCTCCCAACTAAAGGTATCTTCATCAGCTACAGCCACAAGGATGAGCTATGGAAAGACCAATTGGTCAAACACCTGCGCCCGCTGGAAAGCGAAGGCTTGCTGATGAGCTGGAATGACCGCGAAATCAGAGCCGGAGAAAATTGGCACCAAAGCATAATGGATGCTATCGACCGCTCTCAGATTGGCATCGTTTTGGTCTCCGCCAATTCTCTGAGTTCCAAATTCATCCTGGAAGAAGAGCTGCCGGTTATGCTGGAACGGCACAGAAAAAAACAACTAAGAGTTATTCCAATAATCGTTCAACCATGTGTTTGGAAGATCGTTGGTTGGATCAAAGACCATCACCTTCAGGTACGGCCGATCGACGGCAAGCCGCTTTCCTCCTTTCAGGAGTACGAAGTAGATGCCGTGCTCACTGAGCTGGCTATGGAGATTTATGAGCTGATTTAGCCCGGACGAAAACACAACTCCCTGGAATGGACAATACCGCTGAAGCTTTGATCGCCCGCATGAACGAGTGGCCACCGGAAGTCATGTGGGTTATACTACTGCTTGTCTGCTTCGTTTCTGTACTCAGCCTAAACCGATTCCTTGGCCCTATTGGGCTCTATTCCTACATTGCAGTTGCCATCGTCGGCGCCAATGTGCAAGTCCTGAAAGCGGTGCAGTTTAGCATCTATCCGGAACCCGTAGCCCTCGGTACCATACTCTTTTCTTCCACCTACCTGGCTACCGATATACTGGTAGAGCAGTATGGCTTGAAAGCAGGAAGATACGGCGTATTCATCGGCTTTTTTTCCCACCTTTTCTTTTCGGTAGTCATGATGATCACCCTGGGCTTCTCTCCGCTGACTCCTGAGCAGGCCGGAGAAAACATGGCCTGGGCGCTGCCTTTCCACGATCATATTTCGGCACTTTTCACGCTACAGTTTTCCCTTTTCTTTGCCGGCATGATCGCTTATCTCACCAGCCAACTGCATGATGTCTATTTATTCAACTGGCTGAAGGGCAAAACCCACAGCAAATACCTCTGGGTGCGCAACAACGTATCCACCATCGTATCCGGCCTTATCGACAATACGATCTTCTCCGTTCTCGCCTGGATCGTTTTCAGCTCCAATCCGCTGCCCTTCAAAACGGTCTTGCTAACGTACATTCTGGGCACTTACTGGCTGCGCTTATTTCTGGCGCTGCTCGATACCCCCATCATCTATCTGGCCAAACGCTGGCGGCACCGAGGGCCCGTCATGCCAAGCTGAGGATGAGCAGCCCCGCAACGCTTCCAAAACCAAATGGGTTGATCTATTGCGGGATAAGCCAGGCGGGATTGGAAAATAGCCTGTACATCTACCCCTTTCTACTTCGGTATATTCCGTACTTTTGCACAAATTTCGAACGTTACGATTCATGCTAGAATATCCCGGATTCGATTTTGAAATACGACAGCAGGACACGCAAAGCCGCGCCCGAATTGGCTACCTTACCACTCCACACGGCAGCTTCGAGACACCTAACTTTGTCTTCTGTGCTACCCGGGCTGCCATAAAAGGGGCCGGCCCGGATGACCTGGAAGCCGTCAACACTGATATCATCCTCTCCAACACCTACCACCTGCTGCTGCGCCCGGGCCCTGATTTGATAGCGCAAATGGGCGGACTGCACAAATTTATGGGATGGGATGGCCCTATGCTGACCGACAGCGGGGGGTTCCAAATATTTAGCCTCGGCCACGGCTCTGTAGCGGATGAAATCAAAGGCAAAGACAAAACCAAGTACGACAACACCCTAAAAAAAATCACGGAGGAGGGGGCAACCTTCAAATCCTACATTGATGGCAGTTTGAACACCCTTACCCCAGAATCATCCATAGAGGTGCAGCGTAAGCTGGGAGCGGACATCATCCTCGTGCTGGATGAATGCACCCCCTTCCATGTCGATAAAAAGTACACCGAGCGCTCTATGGAACTCAGCCACCGCTGGGCCGACCGCTGCCTGGAAGAATTCAAACGGACCCATACGGGCAAACAGGCCCTCTACGGTATTGTACAGGGCGGTGTCTATGAAGACCTGCGGGCACGAGCATCCACTTTCATTTCAGAGCGCCCCTTCTTCGGCCACGCCATCGGCGGGTCGCTTGGCGCAGACAAACAGCAGATGTACGAGGTGGTGGACTTTGCCATGGCTGGCCTGAGCCCAGAAAAGCCCGTGCATCTGCTCGGCATCGGAGGTATTGACGATATTTGGGAAAACGTGAGCCGGGGCGTGGACACCTTCGACTGTGTCTCTCCCACCCGCCTGGCGCGTCACGCCTGGGCTCTGGTGCGTACGAAAAAGAACTTTCGCCTCAACATCCGAAATGCTCAGTACCAGAAGGATGCTTCAGCTCTGGATCCGGAATGCGACTGCTCCACCTGCCGTACGTATTCCCGGGCCTATATTCACTACCTGCTGCGGGCAAAGGAGATGCAGGGCGTCCGCCTGCTGGTCATCCACAACATGCGGTTCATGATGCGCCTCATGGAGGCCATCCGCACTGCCATCAAGCAAGGCCGCTTCTTGGAAGCCAAACGCGAATGGCTGCAAA
Source organism: uncultured Phaeodactylibacter sp. (assembly GCA_964397205.1). Taxonomy (GTDB): domain Bacteria; phylum Bacteroidota; class Bacteroidia; order Chitinophagales; family Saprospiraceae; genus Phaeodactylibacter. Next base: position 21,882 of record CAYNIT010000004.1, read on the forward strand.
GCGATGCCGGAAAGACAACTGTATGACATCAGCAAGCTCCGCCACTCCTCTATTCAACGAAGTCCGGGAAGCCTGCCAATGGGTCGCGGATCGCGCTCAGTGGGTGCAGATAAGGCGGGATCGGATTGCTCCATTCCTCCAGGCTCTGCCCCTGGAACGCGCCGGCAACCCTCCTTTGGATCCGGATTGCCACCACCTGGGCCATGGGGAAGAAACGGTAGCCTTTTTCCTGACGCTGGAAACCGTAAATTTTGGTTCTGGCTTCTTTCCCTACATCGAAGAGGGCAGGGCTCACGACGGCTACTTCATCATCGCCGGAGCGCTGGCGCAGCATTTCCGCCAATACGGGCCCATCCCTGCTGCGGAACTGGCAAAACTCAGTACGCAGGATTGCGCCGCCTTATTTCGACAAGACATTCAAAAAGCGCCCGTACTGCGGCTGATGGAACTGTTTGCCCTGGCATTGAATCAACTGGGGGCCTATCTGCTGCAATCTTTCGACGGGCAATTCGGCCGGATGCTACGGGCTGCAGAGCATTCCGCCGAGCGGCTGGCCCGGCTGCTGCTGCAAATGCCCTGCTTCCAGGACATCGCCCCATACCAGGGCAGGAGCATCCCCTTCCTGAAGCGGGTACAAATCACTGCTGCCGACCTCTCCCTCGCCTTTCACAGCCAAGGCCCCGGCTATTTCTACGACCTGGGCCAGCTGACCTCCTTTGCTGACAACATGATACCCCATGTGCTGCGCTGCGAGGGCTTGCTGGAATACCATCCGTGGCTGGCGGCGCAGATCGACAGCGGGCAACGACTTGAAGCGGGGTCGCCTGAGGAAGTCGAAATCCGCGCCTGCGCCCTGCACACCGTCGAACTGCTGCAGCAGGCCCTGGCCCGGCATGGCCGCCTCCTGCGGCCTATGGACCTCGACTACCTGATCTGGAACCTCGGACAGGAGGCAGCTTACGAGGGAGGGAAGCGGATTCACCTTACCAGGACTTGGTTTTATTAGCCTCCGGCAATGGGGCTCTTTCCTTTTGTCCTCCCCCCTGCCAAGCACTTGAAACACCGAGCAAAAACGCACCTTTCGCTGGAATTTCTCGTATTTAGCGTAGAGGAAGCCCTGTTACCGAAATATTAAAGTGGGCGGAGGAATTCCGGCTGTCCCATTTTTTATGCAACTTTTTGGGCAACTATAAACGCTTGGCTGCTCCAAACTGGGAAAGCAGCTGCCGAAGCAACGAAGGGAAACAAGGTGAAAAGCTACTTATTGACGATATTGACCCTGATGACGCTGGCTTACGGTTGTGAAAATGAAACCGCCCGTATGACCGGCTTTGCGGTGCATGGCATAGATGTCTCGCACCATCAGTCCCGTATTGCCTGGGATAGCGTAGCGCAGGAAGACATCCACTTTGCCTTCGTCAAAGCCACGGAGGGCATCACCTTCACCGACTCGCTCTTCTGCAACAATTGGGCGGCCATGAAACAAGTCGGCCTCAAACGGGGCGCTTACCACTTCTTCCGCCCCTCCGTCCCCGCCTACGAGCAGGCCGTCAACTTTAAAACCAGCGTCAATCTTGGAGAAGGGGATCTGCCACCGGTATTGGATGTAGAAGTACTGGATGGTGCTTCAAAAGTGCAACTGCTCACCGGCATCCTCAATTGGTTGTACCTGATCGAAATCCATTACGGCATCCGCCCTATCCTGTATACCAATCTGAAGTTTTACAACAAGTACCTGGCAGGGCACTTCGACGAATACCCGGTTTGGATTGCCCGCTACAACAACCGGGAGCCAACGCTGGCCTGCGGGCGGGACTGGCAATTCTGGCAGTACGGCAACCGCGGGCGCATCAGTGGAGTAGAGGGCCCGGTTGACTTCAACGTATTCTACGGAAACCTGGAACAATTGGACAGCCTTTGCTATTACACCGCTCCCGTGCTCAGTTCTAGCGCGTACTATTGAGCAGCAACCGCCGGTAAAAACGCACGGCTTTCTGGTACCCCTCTATTTCAATCCGCTCGTTTATGCCATGGATGCGGCTCAAATCAGATTTGTCTAGCCGAATCGGCAGGAAACGATACACCTTATCCGTCAAATCCAGATAATGCCGGCTATCAGTCATGGCTATGGTCAGCGCCGGAGCAACCACCGCGTCGGGGAAGACCTCCTGTATGCTCCGCTGAATCAGTTCAAAACCGAAGGTATTGGCAGGGGAAACCGGAGAGGGGTCATCCGCCCGGCTTTTGTCCGACACCGCTACCAGTACTTGCTCATCCGCCACCACTTCACGTACCTGCTCTACTACAGAAGCTACGGTTTCTCCCGGCAGTATCCGGAAGTTGACCCGGGCGGAAGCACGAGTAGGCAATACATTTTCCTTGAATCCTCCGCGCACCATCGTCGGGGCCATGGTAGTGCGAATGCTGGCGGCTGAGGCTGGGTCCTGCTTCAGTTGCCGGGCAATCAGCGGGGCGGTGAGCCAGCGGTTGGCGAAGAGCGCTTTATAAAGAGGGCTCATCTCGGGCCCGATGTAGTCCAGCATATTGCCGAATACGCCATCCATACGGGTAGGAAAAGGATGCTCCTCGAGCCGTGCCAAAGCTTTGCCCAGCCGGCCTACCGCCGTTGCACGGGGAGGCATCGAGGAATGCCCAGCCTCCGCTACCCGAGCGGTAAGCGTAAGGGTAACGTACCCTTTTTCCGCTACTCCAATCATAGCCAGAGGGCGGGAAAGCCCATTCACGGCATTTTCTATGACAAACATGCCTTCATCGAGCACAAACTCGGGCTGCACGCCCTGCTGCCTTAAATAGTCAGCGATCTGCTGCGCTCCCTGCTTGCCACTTACTTCCTCGTCGTGCCCGAATGCCAGATAAACGCTGCGCTGCGGCTCGTACCCCTCTGACAAAAGCCACTCTACCGCCTCCAATATTCCGATGACGCCTACCTTGTCATCCAAGGTGCCTCTGCCGTACAGGTAGCCGCCCAGGGTATCCCCACTGAACGGCGCCGCTTCCCATTGATCCCGGCTGCTTTCGTCAACCGGCACCACATCAAGATGGGACAGGAGCAGCACGGGCGGGAGTTGAGCGTTGCGCCCCGGCCAGCGGTACAGCCGGCTCCATTCGCCAACCGGCTGGTATTCCAGCAGGCTATCAACCAATGGAAATGCCTGCCGCAGAAAAGTATCCAAGCCTGCAAAGGCCAGCGTATCAATTCTATCGGGATAAGAGATGGTAGGGTAAGTTGTAGCAGTTCCCAGGCGCTGCACAGCCCCGTCTGGCAAATCGGAGGGCGGTACTGTATCGATTGCCGCCTGACGGGAGGTGAAGGTCAGGGTATTGACAAGGACAACGCCCGCCAGCAGCAGCAGCAGAACCAATACATACCGAAATAGAGGGCGCAACAGCTTTCTCATAGTGAAATGTTTTGCGGGCTGCGGCTAAACTAAGGGCCGCAGGGGAATCCTTTAAAGGTAAAAAACCAATGGCTTGGCTAAGTGCTTGTTTGGAGGTCGGATTTGAAAGTGAAAAGTGTCAATTTTTCGGTAAGACAAGGCGCTTTTCGAAGGGCATACCCTGAGGTACGGCCAAGAAAAGCAACGCAGTATCACCGAAAAAGTGGCCTTTTTTAGCTCAAAGGCTGGCCTCCAAACAAGCACTAAGAGGCTCGTACGAGGCCTCAGCGCTTCCATTGGCATCGCTACCTCCTATTCTGCTGCCTCGCGCGGAGCTTGCTTGATGATCGCAACATGCTCGGAAGTGAGCTTATTCATCGGAAAGAGTACCAGGCGGTCCTCGGCCCTTAGCGTAATGGTCGCGCTGTCCATCGCAATGATCTCTCCCGAGATGCCACTGATTTCCACTACATCCCCTACCCTGACTTTGCCTTTATTGTAGAAAGAAGCCAGGAAATTGGCAACAATATTCCGCGAAGCAAAGCCATACCCGATGGCGAAGGCCAGCACGATGCCCGCCAGTATGATGGAGAGGTTGTCCTGTATGAAACCGGTGTCAATTCTGGCTTGTGAAAGAGCAATCATCGCGACGTTCAGGAACAAGAAATAGAAAACGATATTGGCAATCAGGCCTGCTGCTGGTATAGCCAGGGATTCGCAAGCGGTGCGCACGATATTTTTAAGAAAATCGCTGATGAGCAAGCCGATGACAAGCATGATCAGCGCGGAAATAACCACTGGCACATAGTTGAGAATGTCCCCCATCAAAGTGGAAATGAAGGCTAAATTCAGTATGTCCGTAGCGGCTACAATGAAAATGAAAAGCAGAAAGTAGTAAATGATTTTGGACAGCAAGGTGCTGGGCACTAGGTTGATCTTGCTCTTGTGAACGATTTCAATTTCATTGAGGCGCTCCGCCAGCCGGTCCGCACCAACTTTAACCAAAATGCGGCGCACGAAGCGCGCCGTAATGCGGGAAACGAATAGCCCGATAATAAATATGGCTAATGCCCCGAGCAGGTTTGGGATGATCGCTGCAAATTTGGAAAGCAGCTCTTGCAGAATTTGCCAAAGATCCAGTTCCATGGTACAATTGGTTTATCGTATTAAGTCTTCTCCATCTTCTGGCAGCTGTGGCCCACGGCCGGCTGGCCCGGGCCCCAAATTGGGCGGGTGCCCTCCGGGGGGCGGCTCGTTCGGGGCAGGCGGCTCTCCGCCGCTCGCCGCGATCAGCACATGGACCATCGTCGGCACGTATACCGTAATGAGTTGGCCGATCAGCTTGTAAGAGCCCAGAGTATCTAACACTTTTTTCTTGGCTTGCCGATGCTGCCGGGCATCAAAAGCTTTCGATTGCTCCTCCAAGAGCTGTTCAAAATTATTAAGTTGATCCGACATACTCATATTAGTTGTTCCGGGAATATTTCATCCCGGGTTTTTTGCGCCTTCGTTTTGGCCCGTTTGATCTTCATCTTGACAGCACTTTCTGACTTATCCAGCACCTCAGCAATTTCCTTGATGGACATGCCATCCTGGTACTTCATCAGCAATACCATCTGATCGCTGGTCGGAATATTGCCCAGTACTTCTTTGAGTTGGCTGAGTTCAATTTCGAGTATCAGCTTGTCAGAAACTTCCTCTTCCGCCAGATCAGGAGCGTTTTCCAATTCATCCGCAAACAAGTCCTTTTGCTTCTTTTTTCGCCGCAGGAAATCGATACAATAATTGTAGGTGATGGAGTAGACCCAAGTAGAAAAGCGGGCTTTTTCCTTAAATCGGGAAAGGTTCAGGAAAATTTTGGTAAACACCTCCTGCATAGCATCCTGTGCATAGGCCTCATTTTTCAGTATAGATATGCACTTAGCGTAGATCTTACCGGCGTAGCGGTCGTACAAGATGTTAAAGCATTCCGATGCCTGGTAATCCAAATAGGTGTGGATGACCTGCAGGTCTTTCATGCTCTTATCGCAGCTTTTTTCCACGGGCCAAGCTTTTTTGACACGCCCTACTAGCTTACTTTTCCAACTCGGGTTTTGGGACGCACTTTTTGAAAAAAGTTACCTTTTGCCACATGAAGGCACAAAATAATCGGCGCAATTTAACGATAAACCTTGGAAAGTAAGGAGTTCTGAGCTCACCGCTTCGCCTCCTTTTTCGGAAGCCCCATCATGCGGCCCCATAACCGCCGAAGCGCTTCATCTGCCTCACGGGGTTGCTCCCGGCTTTGCCTCGCCCGCCATTGGCCTTCAGCATCGGGCTCCAGGATGAAATGGAATACAAAGTCAGAGGGTTTGTCGAAAGACTGGTTCAGCGAGCCAAAGCGCAGATCATTGTACTGCAGCCGGCCGTCTTCCCGCCTTAAGATGCTGAAGTAGCCATCGGAGAACCAGGTGAGCACCTCGAGGTCCCGGGCATAGTTCCCTTCGGGCAGTAGATGGTGGTTTTTGGGGATGACGGTAAAGTTTTGCACCTCTGCCTCTTCATCCAAGATAGAGTACAATCCATGGTAGTAGGCAGTGTCGCCCTCGGCGATTCCCTGCCAAAGCAAGTTGTTGAGGATGGTCGGCGCAGTCATAAAGCGGTGGTAAGCAATTTCTTCTTCTGCCAGAGAACGGCGGAAAACACTGTGTACATGGTATTTATTGGCGAAAGTCAGCAACAGATAAAGGCTGCTCACGATCAAGCCGCTCCAATTCAGCGCAAATCGCAGGCGCTGCCGTTTGCGGCCGGCAATCAGCGCTGCCAGCACCAAGAGCAGAAACGGCAAGGTGTACAGTGGGTCGACAACTGATATGTTATTGAAAGCAGCCCGGTAATCAGAGAAGGGCTGAAACAGCTGTGTGCCGTAAGTGGTGCAGGCATCGAGCAAGGGGTGGGTAAAAATTGCCCAGAAGAACAGCCAGCTCCACTGCCCCCGGCTGGCACCTTCCCAGGCAGCATGGCGCAACACTGTCCCTACCAAGAATACAAAAAGCGGAAAGAAGAGTATCGCTGCTGTCACCGCTCCGGCAATTTTCAACACCTCTACAAGCGGTATAGGCATACCCAAAGACCCTAGCCCTACGAGCGCCAGCAGCGCTATAGCAGACAAGCCCAGAGCAGGCCAGAAACCTTCCCGGCGGTGCAGCCGATGCACCAACCAGCCCAACAACAACGGCGCAACTGCGGCAAAGGCAAACGAATGGGTGATAGCCCGATGAAAAGCCAGAGCGCTGATTTCATCCGTAACCAAGTTGGCGAAAACGTCCAAATCGGGGACAGTGCCCCCAATCGCTCCCCAGAGCATCGCGCGATTGCCAGCTTTTTTACCCAGTACAGCTTCTCCGACCGCTGCCCCCAGCGTCAATTGGGTCAATGAATCCATAGCGAAATTTTACGCCATGCAAACACCGAAAGCAAAGGGAAGTTTCCAGCTTGCTTAATTTCAGAAGGTGAACCCCAGGGTCAGAACCACTTGGCTCAAGTCTGTTTGGTTTTCTACCAACTGCTCCCGCGCGGGATTGGGGGGCACATAGGGCGTGAAGAGCGCATCCCGGTTGCGGCGCTGGTATGCCAGGTCCAGGAAGAAGCTTTTGCCTCGCAGGCCTACGCCCCCGCTGATGGTGTTGTTGAAGTTATCGTCCTCCGCCAGACGGGACTGCTGCAAACCGTAGCCCGCCCGGAAGCGGAATATTTCGTAGGCGTACTCGCCCCCAAACCTAAAGTTCCAGGCGCTCCCCAAAAAGTTGTTGATGTCCGCATTAACCGCTCGCTCTTCTTCCGGGGCATCCTCGTAGGTAAAACTGTTGTTGGCGTAGTTGACCCGCTCTACCTCCGCCGAAATAAACCCATGCTTATTGATGATCAAGCCGGCGCTGCCGATGAAGCGCCAAGGCGTACTCAGCCGATAGTTCAGGCTGAGTTCATCCGACTCGGCACTGAAGTTTTGGGTATTCCCGTCTTCTGTAAAATTGTACCCCATGCTGGTGGAAAAATCATCATTGAACCGGAAAGCCGTCGGCGTATGCACTGCTGCGCCCAGCCGCAGCAGCTGATTGGCGCGGAAGACCATACCTAGTTTCAAGTTGATGCCGGTACCGGTGGTGAGCAGCTGTTCGTTGAAGGACAAGGCATTGAAAAAGGGCACATTGCCTTCTTCTCCTGCGCCCCTGTCTTCTTCCCGGTATTCTTTAGTTAGTTCATAGCGGGCAAACGGCACCCCAACCGTCGCTCCTACCATCAGCTTATCCTGGTAATTCCCGGCTATAGAAAAGACCAATTCGTTGATAGCGCCGCGGATGTCTACATTCTGGCTCCGGTATAATTCGGCATTGGGCGCCAGCTCGAGATCGGAATTGATGAAGCCATCTTCGTCAAAGTCATATAGAGCGCCTGCATCGAAGGCTAAGCCAGATTCGAAAGGCGTCAAACCTATAGTATTAGCCTGATTTTGGAAGCGGTCAATGATCGATCCTACCGAGCTGCCTTCAAAAAAATAGTCCTGATTGAAGTTAGCCAGCCGGTTCAGGCCTAGCGCTACATTTACAGTACGCCAGTCGCCGGCCCTCTTCGGGCTGGCAAAAACCACTCCAAAAGCATTTAAATTGAAGTTAGTCCGCACCTCTTCAGTCGGGCCGCCATCCGGGTCATTGAGTAAGGTCGAATTCGTACGAGCGTTGTAGACCGACGGGGAAACCACAAAGCGCGAACGGCGGAACCAAGCTAAGCCAGCGGGATTGGTGCTCAACACCGAAAAGTCAGCCCCGAGCGCTCCCATAGCCCCCCCTGCTCCCATAGAGCGGGCAGTGCCGCCTACCCGAAAGTCGGAGAAGCGACGGGCGTCATCGAAAGTCTGCGCCCAAAGCGGGGAGCTCATACAAACAGCAAGTAGAAGGGATAAACTGATTTTTTTTAGCATGTTTAAATCTTTATGGTGGCTAACTGGATAGTCGTTACTGGACAAAAAAATGGAGGGTGAAAAGATTTGCACTTTCCAGCCCTCCATTTTTTTGGTTCAAGCATCAGCAGTCGCTATCAGTTGCCACGGCGGCTACGGCTCGGGCTAGAGGAGCGGCTTTTAGAGCTGCTGCTTCGGCTGCTGCGGTTGATGCTGCTGCCGGAAGAGCGGCTGCTGCGGCTCGGCCGGAAACTCCGGCTTGAATTCGAGCGGCTACTGCGGCTCGGCCGAAAACTGCGGCTAGAATTCGAGCGGCTGCTGCGGTTGTAGCTGCGGCTAGAATTCGAGCGGCTGCTCGGCCGGTAGCTGCGCGAAGAGTCAGAGCGATTGCTCCGGTTGTAGGAACGATTGCTGCGGCTGTTGCGGCTGCGATCGTAGCTGCTCGGGCTGGTACGGCTATTGCGGCTGCGATCGTAAGACCTGCTGCGGCGGCTGTTATCGTAACTGCGGCTGCTTGGCTCGTAAGACCGACGACGGCTGGAGGGCGTATAATCGCGCCGGTTGCTGTCGTAGGTACGGCTTCGCGTTGCAGAAGTAGAACGCCGCGCGCTGGAAGATTGCCGCTCAGAGGTAACTGTGGGCGTGGAAGCCTTGTCGAAAGAGCGGCTCCGCGTGTACACGCTTTTAGCTTGTTCCGCCCGTGGGTTTTGATCGGTAAGGCTGCGAGTTGCAGCTCCGCTGCTGGTTTCGCTCGAGCTGGAGGAAGCTGTTCTGCGCGTAGCGCTTGGCGTACGCGTGCTGCGCCGGCTTTGAGCTGTTCGCGATTCACCCGCTTGTATGGACTGCACGTCATCGCCTTTACGGCCCTGAGCAACATTATCGCCAGCTCCGCTCGGACGAGAAGAGGAACCAAAAGTCCGCGTTCTTACATCCGCCCGGTCAGGAGCGTTGCCATCGCTGATGTCGTTGACATCATTGCCGCCACCGTTGATATTATTGACGTTGACGTTGTTGACGGTGAAGTAATTGGCACCGCCGCCCCAGGTTGGAGGGCAGTAGTAGCCTCCGCCTGCCCAGGCAGCGCCGCCGCCCCAGCCGCCGAAGCTGTTCCTTGTATTCCAACCTCCGTTAAAAGCCCAGGGGTTATTCCATCCCCAGCTGTTCCAGCCGAAGCCACCAGGGCGGTTAAAGCCCCAGGGATTGTAGCCCCAGCCATTGCCGATGCTGACGTTGAAAGCAACGTTCGGCCCGAAGGAGTTCCAGCGGTTCCAACGATTCCATCGGTTCCAACGGAAAGGAGAATTGTATATCAGAACGGTACGTCCCGGCCTGAAGAAGGGATCATAGAATGCATAATCCAGATAGATCGGATCAAAAAAGCCGAAACCGTAGTAAGGACGGTGAAAACGGCGAATCCGGGAAGTGTAGTAGTAATCGTAACTATAGTCCTCCTCGAAGTCGCGGTATTCATCGTCATAGCGGCTTCCTTCATCGTAGCGACGCTCGTCCTGCGAAGCGGAAGCATAGCTGTTGTCATCCTTGTAATCATAGTAGTCGCTATCAGTCTCTGGGTTGTAGTAGAGATCATCGTACTGCGCCCAGGCTGTGCTACCGCCTATGAGTACCAGAAGAGCAATCAGCAATGACGATATTTTATAGATTTTCATAAGTTCTGTTTTTAATGTAATTACCGTGACTCTCTTACTTCTTACAACATCGAATTTATTACTTTTGTGCCTAATTTTCAGTTAAATCCACCTTAAACCCTTCCCAGAAGCTGTTAAATCTCCCGGCATTCGACTTTAACAACTGTTAAAGCTTGGGATATATGGCTCGATTCCGAAATCAAAGCGTTGAAAGCCAACGTACTACCTAATCAACAAACAATATGGCAAAAGCGATTACCAATCGTAGCGAAAATTACTCCCAGTGGTACCTGGATATTGTAAAGCGGGCCGGACTGGCCGACAATTCTCCCGTGAAGGGCTGTATGGTCATCAAACCTACTGGCTTTGCCATTTGGGAAAATATGCGGGATCAACTGGACCGGATGTTCAAAGATAGCGGCCATGTCAATGCCTACTTCCCGCTTTTTATACCGAAAAGCTTCCTAAGCCGGGAGGCAGAGCATGTTGAAGGGTTTGCCAAAGAATGTGCTGTAGTCACGCACCACCGCCTGATGAACGCCCCTGATGGCGGAGGAATCGTAGTGGACCCAGATGCCAAACTGGAAGAGGAGCTCATCATCCGCCCTACCTCAGAGACCGTTATATGGGACACTTACCGCGACTGGATCAATTCCTACCGCGATTTGCCGCTGCTCATCAATCAATGGGCCAATGTTGTACGTTGGGAAATGCGTACCCGTATGTTCCTGCGTACCGCCGAATTCCTCTGGCAAGAAGGGCATACTGCCCACGCTACCCGGCGAGAAGCCATTGAAGAGACCCTGCGCATGCAGCAAGTATACGCCGACTTCGCTGAGCAGTACATGGCTATGCCGGTAACCAAGGGCATCAAAACCGCCAACGAACGGTTTGCTGGCGCAGAAGAGACTTACACCATCGAAGCGATGATGCAAGATGGCAAAGCGCTTCAGGCCGGCACTTCCCACTTCTTAGGCCAAAATTTCGCCCGGGCCTTCGACGTGAAGTTCCTGAATGAGAACAATCAGGAAGAATTGGTCTGGGCCACCTCCTGGGGCGTTTCTACCCGCTTGGTAGGCGGGCTGATCATGACCCATTCCGATGATGACGGGCTGGTGCTGCCTCCTAAGCTGGCCCCTACGCAAGTGGTCATTGTTCCCATCCCCAAACCCAATGCCGAGATCGGAGAAGCTGCCGACAAAATTGTAAAAGCCCTTAGGGACAAAGGCTTCACCGTCAAGTACGATCAAGACGATAAAAAGCGCCCCGGCTTTAAGTTTGCCGAACATGAGATGAAGGGCATCCCCGTACGCCTTGGCATTGGCAAACGCGATCTGGAAAAAGGCCAGGTAGAGGTAGCCCGGCGGGACACCAAGGAGAAGCAGTTTGTGCCCATGGAGGGTGTGGCGGAGCACGTTGCCCGACTGCTGGATGAAATACAGCACAACCTGTTCGAGCGCGCCAGGCAATTCCGCGAGGAGCATACCCACCGCGCCGATACGTTCGATCAATTCCAGGAATTGCTCAACCGGCGGCCCGAGGGGCAGCCGGAATCCTGGGGCGGAGGCTTCATCTATGCCCACTGGGACGGCACGACAGAAACAGAGGTTAAAATCAAGGAGCTGACCAAGGCTACCATCCGCTGTATCCCGCTCGACAACGAGCCGGAAGAAGGCCAATGCATCCTAACCGGAAAGCCGTCCACTCAGCGCGTAATTTTCGCCAAAGCTTACTAAGAACCTTTGGCTGGAGCATCCTTTGGAATTCTCCCTGCTACCTCCTACCTTCCCGGATATGGAGCAAGCAGAGCGTTTACGAGAAGTTCTTATCCGCCTTGATGGCAAGAGCTACAAGGCCTACAAAGACCTGAGAGGGCAGTACACCTTTGAAGATTTCGATTTGTCGATTGATCATGTACAGGGCGACCCCTTCGCGGCCCCGAGTCGAGTGCGGGTGCGCGTACGCAATGACTACCCGGAGTGGATGCAGCTCAACCCGAGCCGCCGCGTAGCCCTCTGCGACTACCTGAACCGGCAGTTCGCCAGAGCCTGCCGCCGCTTTAGCAAAGGCAATCGCGGGAGTGGGAAAAGCGGAGCAGTTTTTATTGCCGAACCGGGGCAGGAAATCCTGGAGCGCACTGCACTGATCTTGAAGGAAGACTGGATAGAAGCCCGGTTTCGCATCGGGCTGCCGGCCTTCGGCCGCCGGATTGCCGGGCGGCAGGCTGCCTCCATCTTCATGGAAGAGTTGCCCGCCATTGTCGCCCATAGCCTCCCCTACGATGTACAAAGTGAGGAACCTCTAAGAGATCACCTCTTTACCAATGAAGATGCCGATGTGTTGAGGGAACGGCTGGATGAAATGGGCCTGGTAGCTTTCGTTGCGGATGGCGCTATGTTGCCCCGCGCCAGCGGCATCGACCAACAGCCCCTGCCGGGCGGAGTCCCCTTTGAATCGCCGCCCAGCCTACGCGTAGAACTCGAACTGCCCAACCGGACCATCAGCGGCATGGGTATTCCGAAAGGCATCACCCTGATTGTAGGCGGAGGCTTCCATGGCAAATCCACCCTACTGCGCGCTATCGAATTGGGCGTTTACAATCACATTCCCGAGGACGGCCGCGCCTTTGTTGTCAGCCAGCCCCTAGCTGCAAAGATCAGGGCAGAGGATGGCCGCTACATCGAGCAGGTCAATATCTCGCCTTTCATCAACAACCTGCCCGCCAGCCAAGACACGCAGCGATTCTCCACCGTCAATGCCAGCGGCAGCACCTCCCAGGCAGCCAATGTCATGGAAGCGCTAGAAGCCGGCGCTACGGCCCTGCTCATTGACGAGGATACCTCCGCTACCAACTTCATGATACGGGATCAGCGCATGCAACAGCTCATCCCCCGGCAGCGGGAGCCCATCACTCCTTTTGTGGACCGGGTCAGGCAACTCTACGATCAGCAGGGCATCAGCTCTGTACTGGTGATCGGCGGTTCTGGCCTGTACCTTGATGCCGCCGATACGGTGATCGGCATGCTGGAATACCGGCCTGAAGACCTCACTCAACGCGCCCGGGAGGTAGCCCATCAAATTCCTCAGGCCAGAGCGGAAGAAGCATCGGGCCAGTTGGAATGGAATCCGCGGCGTATACCACTGCCGGACAGCATTGATGCCCAAAAGGGCAAGCGAGAAAAAACCCGGGCATTTGACACCCGCAGCATACAATTCGGCCGCTACGATATAGAACTTTCAGCGGTGGAGCAACTGGTGGACAATGGCCAGCTCGTAGCAATCGCCGATGCGCTGCTTTTTCTGCGCCGGAAGATGGAACCATCTACGGTGCCTCGAATACTGGACGAAATCATGGAGCATATCCGGCGAGAAGGCCTGGAGGGCTTACAGGAGCAGCCCTACGGAGATTATACAGCCTTCCGGCGGCTAGAGCTGGCCGCTGCGCTGAACAGATTGCGCAGTTTGCAAGTTAGAGCAATGGACTGATTGCAATTTTGCTTTCCAACCCCGCCCCGGCGGCAAAAACGGATGCCATTGAATATCCATATCATCGAAGAAACGCCCCGCTGGATTGCGGTAGACAAACCAGCTGGCATACAAGTTGAGCGCAACCCATTCGGAGCCTCCGTGGAGTCCTTGGTTTATGCTCATTTAGAGAGTGAGAAACGCATCCCCTACGTAGGAGTCGTCCATCGGCTTGACCGGGCCACGACCGGCCTGGTGCTGATTGCTAAACAGCGCAGCATACTGAATAGGCTGAATACGCAATTCCGCGAAAAAGATGTCCGGAAGATATACCTTGCCGCCACTGAGCACCCTCCCCCCAATTCGCAGGGCACACTCAACCACTGGCTAGAAAAAAGCCAGATGGAAAAGAAGGCGCTCCTGCGGCCCGGCCCCGGCGGCAATGCCCGAGAGTGCATCATCAATTTTCAGGTATACGGCCAAACCCCAGAGGGCTATGCGCTGCTTCAGCTGGAACCCATCACCGGGCGCTACCATCAAATAAGGGCCCAGCTAGCAGCGATCGGCTGCCCCGTCGTCGGGGATACCCACTACGGTGCCAATACCACCTACCGGGAAAACCACATCATGCTGCACGCCTGGAAACTGGAGTTCTTTGATGAGAACCAGGAGAAACGCCTGCTGGTGAAAGCTCCGCTTCCAGACTGGGCTAATACGATTCCTACTATCTGAGCATCGTCATTCTTAGTAAAAAAACGGCTCAACACCTTCCGGATCCTTTCCACCTCCGAAACTGTACAGCTCCATCCCATTGACCTGCAGTTCCCGGGCGGGCACTGGCAATTGTGCGGGAGTCTGTAATTGCAAGCCGCCTAGAGGGGTAACATCCGAGAAGGGTTCCCGCTCTGCCCAGCGGCGGCGGTCCAGCCATAAGCCCATGGGAGCGGTATTGAGCAGCTCGATGGCGCGCTCGTAGCGTATCGCTTGTTCCAGCAGCGTATCTGGCTCAGCCGTGCTCAGCGTAGGCAAGCCGCCGCGCTGCACACGGCTGCCCTGATTGAGCAGAGCCACCGCTTCCGCTTTCCGGTTGGTGAACAGCCAGGCCTCAGCGAGCAACAGCTCGCAGTCCGCCCGCAGAAAGGTAGGCATAGGGCCGGCACTTCCATTCCCCATCAACTCCGGCTGGCTTTCGTGGCGGCGATGTTGGTAGTGGGAAAAATGCCACTCTCCTCTTTCCGCCGGGAAGGGTACATTAGGAGCATAAAGGAAGTCAGTTTCCAGCCGCTCATCTGCAGAAAAAGCCTGCGTAGATGCCAGCGGCGGTTCTCCCGCTGCTTCCACCTCCGGGTATCGAGCGGGCTGGCTGCTATCCATGGCGGCAATCAGGCGCTGATCGACCCGCGCCCAGAAGGGCCCCTCGCCGGTATTGGCCTGCGTATAGGATTGATAACTGACCCAATCTCCTCCGTCGGCTTCGGGCGCAAAATCAAAGCTCAGGCCCTGCTCTGCGTGAGTGGCTACCATTTCCCAATCGACCGCGGTGCGTTCAGCAGGCGTGCGGGGCATTTGGACCAAAAAGCGGGCAGCGTAGGCGTGGCACAACTCCTGGAAGCCCGCAGCGTCCAGCAATACCCCATTGAAGTAATTGTGCAGAAAGTCGATTCCTGCCCCTTCCGCCAGGCCGGCTGCGGTTTCCAGTTCCTCCACCGCTCTAGCGCCGAGCGCTGGGTAATTCACGAAATCAAGCGAGGCTTCCAAATCGGAATCTTCCTCCACCAGCGGCGCCTGATCGAACAGCAAAGCCAGGTAGCCCCAGGCCAGCCCTCTCAGTGCATGGGCGGAAGCCCGGACCGATTGGTCCTGTGGCCCGCCTTTGTCTAGGCTGATGCCATTTTCTAGGGCACGCAGCACCTCATTAGCGTCCGAAACAGCGCCCAGGCAGCCGTACCAAGGGCCCTCTGCTATTTGCCGGTACGCTTCGGGCGCCGCGGTATTGTTCTGAAAAGCCTCCCGAGGCTCCTGCCCCATTTGAGCGGCTCCGAAATCTTCCCAAGGCAGGCTGTAGGCATCGCCAGCTACGGCCAGGCTAAGAGCCGGAGCAGGGCGGTGCAGTGCCGACCACCAACTGAGATACCCTTTTTGCAAAGCGTCCTGCAGGTCATCGCCGGTGCTGATCACCTGTTGGCTGCCGGGGTTGAAGTTATTGTCGAGTTCCAGGCTTTCACAAGAAAGCAGCAAACCGAGGATAAGACAAACAGACAGTATTTTTTTCATCATCAGAGGGTAATTTGAAAGCTTAGCGTATAAGATCGGCGCAGGGGGTGATTGAAATAGTCTACAGCAAACAAAGCAGGATTGCCGCCCGGGCTGGCGGGGTCGCTGCCCAGCGCGCCAGGGCGCTGCCGGCTGGCCCATTGCCGCTGGTTCAAGCCACTGCTGAGGGCCGGATGGAAGCCCGTATAATCCGTCATCGTAAAAAGGTTGCGGCCCGAGAGACTGATGCGCAGTTCTTCCAGTACCCCCTGCAGGAAAGGCAGCTGCTCCCTTCCAAGCGAAAGGCTGATCCCCGCCTGCCGCAGCATAAAGTAGGAGCCGTCCTCCACAAAGTGCGCATTGGGCACCAGCTCATTGCTCAGCCCATCTTCTCCAAAGAAGCCCGCCGCAACATCAGGAGATGCAGAAAGCTCTTCATGACGGCCATTCTGGTACATCCACTGCTTGGTATAGTTGTAAACATCTCCTCCCTTGCGCCAGTCGAAAAGCGCGAAAATCTCTAATCCGCGCAAAGCAAAAGTATGGGCAATGCCGATCTGGAAGTCAGGGTTGACATCACCGATGACGCGCTGTAGGGGCGCCCCGCTTTCATCCAGCAATTTGACGGGGCGCTCCGCTGGGCTGCCCAGCTCATCGCTGCGCACAATATACCCCAAGCTGTTGGTGGTGTAATCCGTCAGGGCAATATCGGGTTGCTGCGCCAGGTCTTCGACGCTGGTGGCAAAGACTTCTCCGGTCATGGCTCCTAGCGATTGGCCTTCTTCTATCCGGAACAGGGTAGCCTCTTGCCATCCGGGGCCAGTACTGTAGGGCGGCAAGCCAAGCGCCGATACCCGCTGCTCCACGCGCTGTCCGCTGGCGCGTATGCTCCAGCGAAGATTAGGGTTGGGTATGCGAAAAAGTTTCTTCAGGTCAATGTCCAGGCTAGCCTCGTAGACATCCGCCTCTATGGTACCAGCGTTGCGCCACTGCCCCTCGAAGCCCGTTCCCCCGGACAGGGGTGCGAAAACGATTTGCTCCCTGGCTTCCGTTTGTGCGTAGGTACCCGAAAGGGTGAACGCTTTCAGGAAAGTGGCATCGAGGCCTACCTCATTGGCCTGCACAAAGGCAGGCTGCAAGCCATCATTGGCAATAGTTTGGCGGCTGAGGCTGCCGTTGAGCAAGCGGTGAGTTTCGAAGCGCTGCTCATAGGCCGGGCGCAGCCCGGAACGGCCGGTTGCTGCCCGTAGCTTCAGCTCCTGGAAGAACTTGAGGTTAATATCCTCCGACAGGCGGTAGGCGGCAGCTACCCGGTAAAAACCTGGCCAGTCTACTTCTTCTCCGAACAAAGTGGATTGCTCCGCCCGGAAGACGCCGCTGAAGAGGTATTTCTTATTGTAGTGGGCATCAGCCAGCAGAAAAGCGCTGTAGGTGGTCATTTCGCTACGGCGCGAGGAAGTACGAATGCCTGACTGCGGATTGTCCAGCGAGCGGATGCCGCTGACCGCCAAGCTTTCTCCTGCCGCCCATTCAAAGTCTTGCCGCCGGCGCTCGTAGAACAACCCGCCCCGGGTATGGATGCCGAACCCGAGGAACTGCCGGTGCAGGTGCAGGCTGGCTTCCGAAGTGAAGTAGCTGACGGTATGGTTGCTGGATTGGAAACCGCCTCCGTCGCTGCCGTCCAGGCCAGTGGTCAGCCTAGGGCCAAAGGGGGCAGGCGTAGTTGTACTCAGATACCCCTTATCCACAAAGAATGTCTCTTCCTGCGTGGAGCGGTCCAGGCTAGCGCAGTAATCGAAGTCCAGCCAGCCCGTCAGGCCGTAGCTGCCTCCGAAGGTCCCCAGCAGCCGGTTTCGGCGGATGCGCCGGTCGAGCTGATCCCGCAAATAGAGCGGATTGGTGATGCGGTTGCCCGTATTGTCAATGTCCCAGTCGAAGGGAGAGCTGTCTTCCTCATTCAGCGCCTCCAGGTCAAAAATAGGCGTAATCAACAATGTGGTAGCAATAGGGTTAGCGGCATCCGCTGACTGCACGGGCACTCGGTCTTGCTCGGACTGGGTATACATCGCTCTGCCGTAGGCCCGGAATCGCGGCCCGGCTTGGTGCCCCAAATTGGCGCGGAAGCTATGGCGGGTGTAGCCGTCGTAGCCCTGCAACACGCCTTCATCGCGCAACCGCTGAGCGGAGCCCCTGAAGTGGGTTCCCCCAGAACGGCCACTGACGCTCAGGCTATTGGACCGCAGGCCACCGCGCTCAAAGAGGTAGTCTTCCTGGTAATCCTGCAAGTTAGGGAGCGGAGTCGTGTAGGTATCTTCAGCATTGGAGCCGCCCAGGATGGGCTGGGGGCCGGAAGACTGCAGGACTTCCTGATGGGTGAAGCCGGTAGTGGGAAAGCGGGAGGCCGTTTCTGTAAAACCGTAAGTAGTGCGGTAACTAACATGGGTTGCTCCATCCTGCAGCTCCCCGCCATCTTTAGTGAAGACCTGAATCACCCCCTGCCCGCCCTGGGAGCCAAAGCGAGCTCCGCCCACCGCTCCGGTCAGCACCTCCATTTTGGCAATATCTTCTGGATTCAAATCGATAAGCGCCGCATCGCCTAGGTAAATGCCGTCTACCAAAATAAGAGGTTGCTGATTGCCGGCCAGGGCGTTGACGCTCCGCAGCTGAAAGTAGGCTTCCTGCCCCGGCTGTCCCCCTGGCTCCAGCAAGCGAAGCCCCGCAACCTGGGCAGCCAGCACGGTACTGGCCCGATCTGGCACAGAGCGCGAGAAAGCAGCTTCCGACACACTTCCGGTGGCGAAGGGTACTGCGGCCGGGTCAGCAGGAGCAGCCAGGCCGCTTTGGAATTTTTTCGGCCCTGCTCCGCCTTTCGGGCGCAGCGCCAGGTCGATCCGCTTACGGCCGGTAAGGCTCACCGAGCGGGTTTCGTATCCTTTTTTGGAAAACAACAAGACGGGATCCGGAGCGGGCGTATAGAAATTTTGCTCTACCTCGATGACATAGCTGCCATCCTTACCCGTCTTAGTGCCCTTTTTCTCCCCGTCCAAGCGGACCTCAACGCCCTCCAGCGGGCTATCGTCGGCGGCTGAGACCACAGTTCCGCGGACTTTTAGCTGTTGAGCGGCAAGACTGCCCGGCAGGCAAAGGAATGACACCAGCAGCGCCCCCGATAGGACGTAGCTCGTTTTTCTCATAGTCGTTTTTTTAGGAAGCACCGCGCCGGATACTTTGTGCTTCAGCAGCCGGCTTAGCGCATGACATTGATTTTCAAAGGTTCGTCTAGTGGAGCAGAGAGACAGCCCCAGTTCTTGGATGCTTTATACACTAAAATGAGATACTTGCCATTGTGATAGTTGCGGGCTTCTATTTCGAAAGCAGGCTCAGGCTGCAGGTCTTGCGTTCCGGGAGCTACTACCCATCGGTTGCTGCCCGGGGGCTGATGGTAAAGGGTGTACTGATGCCCCGGCTCGTCGAAGTCGTATTTAATGGTGACTTGTTCTCCCTCCTGCAGGGGCTGGTCAGTTGAAAGCGTAGTCGCCCGGCTGTATTTACAAGGTTCAAATTTGGAAATGGGGAACTTCGGTTGCTGAGCAGCGCCATTCATGGCGACGGGACGGGATACAGCCTGGCCGCCCATGCGGCCGCTCAGCGCGCCGCCGACCGTAGCACCGCCTTTCTTACGCACGTCTCCCTGATTCACCCCCTTGATGGGGTCGCTCTGCTGCGGTTTGAACTGATCATGGTAATCCAGTACGGCATCGATGCCATAAATAGGCCCCTCTCCGGGGACGTAGGCCGCCTTCCGTACGCCATTGGATGTCTGCACCGCCACTTCGAAGTAGCGGTGATTGGCGGGGAGGTTTTGCAACAGCTCGCTCACTTTGGCGCCGGGTTTCTGGCCTTTGACGAGCAGGCTGAGCTTGTCTGGCCGGGGCCCTGACCAAAGGGTATAGGCACAGCCAGACTCCTGGCAGCAGCGCGGGCTAAGCCAGCTCAGGTAGAGCGGCCGGTCGGGTTGCGTGGGGCTGTACACCAATTGTAAGTCCTGAATTTGATTGCAGTTCGGGTCGGAAGCGGTAACGTTAATGGTGCTTCCTTCCTGCTCCAGCAAGTCTTCGTCGATGTAAAGGCCGTCCTCCTGCCGTTCGATGCCACGACGGCTGATCGTGCCTTGCATCTGCGGGGAGGATGCCGACTCGTATCCCTCCGGCATAGGCTCATTGGCGGCAGCCCGGTCAGCCGGGGTGGTATCCAGGCGGTTTTCCAGGTCTGGTATCACCGGATTTCGTCGGGTATCGGCAGTTGAGGCTTGCTCTGCCCTAATCCAGAAGGTTTCGACCGCAGCGGGACGGGTAAGATCTGGATGTTGCAAATACACCGTAGCTCTTAGGGTATGAATGCCGCGCTGCATATCCTGTTCGTCCAAGTCTAGTTCAAAGGGCATTTCCATACCACCGTACAGCTGAATTTGCCCCATATCAATATCCCGGTAAGCCGGGTGAACGTACACCAACTCTACGTATGGATTATAAGATGCACAATCGGATGCCGGCGGCAGCCTCAGCCCTCCGCGAATGGTATTCCCTATTAAGGCAGCAGTGCCAGCTACGCCGCAGGCATCGGGCAATTGTACTGGTTCAGCGGGCCGATCGCGGTAAGGGTCAGGTGCTGGAATAACGGAAGACGGAGCTTTGGCGAAATTCTGAGGATTGCCGACCGAGATGGTAGTGCCCAATGTGCTGATCACTGGCATGGAACAGTGCTCGCCCCAAGCCAGCACCCGCAGCTGGTATTCTCCGGGCTCCAGAGTGCAGAGTGGTTCAGTGCGGGGAGCTACACCAAGCGCTGCCTGTGGCCGTCCATCAGCTCGAGTGGACTGCCATTTGCCGCCAGTTTGGCGTACTTCCACGCTGAAATCCCAGGTGGCGCCCTGACAGTTGTGGCATTTGATGATAACGGCTGGCCGGTTGAGGCTGCCGCAGTACCCGTTGGGGTCTACCCGGATGTCCAGGGCGGGGTCTTCACAAGGTTCGGATGCCCGAGCCGGAGCGGGCGCCGTCCGTGGAGTTGCAGCCGGAGACTTGGCCTGCATCCGGGGCTCTTCCTGCTGCCGGGCAGCCTGACGAGGGCCCGGGTACCGGTAGTGCTCGCGTATTACTTTGGAGGCAAACTTACGGGAAAGCCCGCTTTGCTGCTGATAGTCTACTCCAATATTGTAGAAGTGCTGGCCAGCGAGGCCTGTCAGCATTACGGTATCCCGCTGACGGTTGCCGACGGTATGCAATTCTTCCATAAGCTGCTTCTTGCCGCTTCCCTGGAAACTGGTGCCCAGGTCCTTAACCCAAACAGACACCTTCAGCTCACGGAGCTTGCTGTGGGTAAAATGGAAGATCAATCGGGCTTCCCCGGGCACTTCGGTGGGAGTGACCCGGGCAAAGAACTGAGGTTCCTCTTTTTCAAATAGCCCGTCGAAAAGGTCTGACTGTGCATAAGTTGGCATAGAGACTCCCAGGAGAGCCGACAGGGATAGCAGGAGAATCTTATAGTTTTTCATATCTAAAGCTGTGTATGTATTGGGCTCAGCGCCCAAAATTCCACAAATGTGTTTAACGAAAGTCGAAAACAAAAGCTTGGCAGTGCCCAAAAAGTTTTACTGCTTCTCGCTTTGCAGCGGGCAGTTTGCGCCCGTAGCCTCCTAAAGTGTTCTCAAAAAGGTGCAATTGCCGCTCCGTGACCGGATGGGGAGTATGCCCTGATTTGTACCATGCCCGTATTTGGTTCTCCCTGCGGAGTAAACCAAACGGTGCCCTATGATACCGTTGCTATGCGGTTTGAAGTGCAAACCTTTTTTGCTTCAGTACACAATCACCGCCGGGTGTGGAGCGGAAGGTGTAAGAGGGATCCTGCCCCTTCGCGGCTAGCCAATTGAATAAGAAACAGAGGACAGGTATCAGGCAAATCAGGTCGTCTTGTACGTTAGCCGCAAACACAAATATAATATTTTTTGTATGTTTACCGCCATACAAGCCACTGATTTTCTGAATTTATCCAAGTTTCCCTTACTAGCGATTCCCTTTGGCGTAGCGTTTCTCCCGCAGCTTCTTTTGGTAGAGTTCCTGCCGGGCCTGAGCGTTGCGGCCCTTGGTAATGTCCAGCATCTCCTCTGCTTCGGGATGGTTCCGGTTGATTTGGCGGCCCAGCAGGCCGATGTCCTGCTCCATTGCCTCGCCAGTTTCCCGATTGGTTTCTTCCACCAGAGAATCCATGTCATCCTCACTGATGTACTGCCCACTGCGGAGCTTTTTGCGGGCAATTTCCCGGGCTACTTCCCGGCCAACCTCTTCTTCGTAGAATGCTTCCCATTCCTCTATGCCTTCTTCCTGCTGCTGTTCGGCAGGCTGCTCTTCAGTTGCTGATGAGCGGGTTCGCTGATTGCGGTCGCTGACCATCTTGGACACCACTTCATCGGCTACCCGGCCCGAGCGTTCTTCTGTCTGCGGCGACTGCAAGATGATGGCCGTCACTTGCTCATCCTGTGCTTCCAGATTGAACGTTTCCAGGTGAGAAAGCAAGCGCTCTTCGGTGTACGAAGCATAGCGGCTCAGCCCTTCTACCCAACGCTGGCTATTGGCAGAATATTTGAAATAAGTGCGGAGGACATCTTTTGGCACCTCTTGTTTCAATCGGGCGAGGGGCTCAATCACCTCGTTCACAAAGGCATCCCAGCTGTCGAGGCGCTCCCCGTTTCTGACTTTTTCCAAGCCAACCGCCAGCGCTACTCCAGCCGGCACGCCTTTTTCCAGGGCTTGTTTGCGGGCTGTTGCTGCGAAACGCTCCACCCATTCAGCGGGATTGGGCTGATAGCGGGAAGAGGCCTCCCGAAGCTTGCGTGGGCGGTCGTAGGTTGGCTTGCTTGTGCTGGGTGCCGGCAGTTGTACGTGGTTTTCAGGCTCCTGATTGTCGTAGCTGTACATCCTGCTTTCGGCGATGGGCTCCTGTGGCTTTTCTTTGTCCAACACCACGCTTACACCGGCCCTGTCAAGCGCGCCGATGATGAGTACCAGTGCGAAAATGGCTCCGAGCAAGCGCAGCAGGCTGCTGATGCCGCTGCTTCTTCCGTTTCGAGAATACTGCTGATTCATGATCAAATGATTTTTAGTGAATTAATGTCAACCAGCACTTGGCTCGATTTGCTTGAGCAGATCGAGGTCGAAGCGCCAGAGTTCATAAGTCTCAACGATATAAGTTATCTTTTTATGGTAACTTGGGCTGGTAGCGTACCCTGCCATCTTTAGACCGGCTGCGCAGGCGGCGTAGTAGGGCAGATAGGTGTTTCCATCGAAAAATTCCTCAGCGGCTATACCGCTTACGGATTCGAAGCGGCCTGCGGCAGCCTTGATATCGTGGTGCTGCCCGGGGGGGAAAGCTTTCCATATCCATTGGTAGCACCCTTTGCGGGCTTTGGTGCAAGGCCGAGTCAGCAGCTGCGTATGCCGGGCGTAGCTGTCGCTCACCCGCTGGTAGGTTTCGAAGCGGTCGTAGGTATGGTCATCGTGAAAACGGTAAGCGCCTACCGCCGGGGCAACGGGCAGGAATTCGTCATTTCGCAAGTCAGCGTAGCGCCGGGCTTTGATTTTGCGGCGGGCTTGGGCATTGGGCCGGGCTTTGATGCCAAAGTGGTTATTGGTGCGGCGAGCAAGTTTGGACCGCCCGGCTTTAGATTCCAGCAGGGCTTGCGCCAACTTGATGCTGGCGGGCACCTTATGGTAAAGCATGTCCCGCATGGCCACTGGGGCGTGAGCTTCAATGTAATCTGTGAAGTACTGTGCCTGCCGCATCTTGGCGCGGGAGAATTGCAGTTTGTCGAGTATGCGGCCTTTTGTCCAGCTCACGGCTACGTCCTCGGGCAAAAAGGGTGGGCGGCCTTCTCGGCCCGGCGGCATCAGCAATTCCCCTTCGGTAGTCAAAAAGCGCTGCAGTGCGCCTCCGGATAAGCCACCGATGGCCTGCAGCCCCTGCCGGTAGTTTCCGGTAATTTCCCGCACAACAGGCAAGTCAGCGTAGGCAGGCCAATGGTTTTGGTAAAAGAACAAACCACCGATAATCGCTACCGCTGACAGCATAGTGACTACTAGTACATGCAGCGCCTGAAAGGCTTCGCCAAATATGCCACGCAGGGCACTCATTATCAACTTTTTGTCAAAGATAGGAATTCGGATTCGGATAAAGCGCATGAACTTGCTTCTCTTCCACAAAGGAAGGGAATTATTATATTATACTTGCCTTGCAGCTATTCTGCGCTGCTTATCAAAAAACTAGCCGCTCTGGAGCTGGCATTTTTATGAAAATGTGCTACTTTTACGTTTGCTTGGCTAAAAGCAACAGTCATAATCTCCACACCCATACACGGCCGGGCGGGTGCTCCCCCGGTTCAAGGCTCCCTAATATTCGTAATAGCTCAATATGTAGCAGTGCGGCGGCGCTGCTCGAAAAATGCAACAGACGTTCGGATGGATGTGAAGATATCTTTTTGGTTGCTGGTAGGCTGCAGCTTGCTGATTTTCAGCAAGCCGCAGCGGCTATCGGCCCAGTCTGCCATCATCACCCTTGATGCCTGCGGAGAAGCCTATATCGACCCACAGGATAGCAATAACGGAAGCAACCCGCAGAGCCGCGACACCTTATTGTATACTACCTTTTTTTCTGAAGAACAACAGGAACAATCCTACATCGTCGACATCAACGCCTTCGGCGGCCAGCAGGTGGACCGGGTAGAAGTGGCTGCCATAATGCCCGACAGCAGCCAGAAGGTGCTGGGGCAGCTCTCCTTCGGCAACTGCATCGACTGCGTGCAGGGCTTTGCACTGCTCAGGGACAGCAGCTTGCTGGTGGAGGAAGTCAGTGATGCCAGCAGCATGGAAATGTGGATACAATCTACCGGCCAGCCGGAATTCGCCCTGCCCGGCAACCTACAAACGTTGAGCGGGGTGGGCCGCATCAGCGGGACAGCTCCCTTCTGTGCGATCGGGCTGCAGGTGCGCTATAGCGTATTCAGCGACCCGGGCAATGCCTCTACCGAGTTTTCCACCTTCATCCATTGCCCGGAGCCGGTAAGCGATTGCCAAATCAGTTCGGCAGCAACGGTAAATTGTGCTGACTCGCGCATCGAGCTGAACGCGGATGTGCCGGAGGGCTGCTTCGACGATGGCTACACCGCCCGCTGGTCAGATGGGGCGGGAGTAATCGCCGACAGCCTACAGTTGTCTCTGCCGCTGAGCGGAAACGGTGGATGGTACTACTTTTCCGCCTACGATGACTGTTGCATTGTACAAGATTCTTTCTGGGTAGAAGACCCACAATTTGCTGAAGCTGGCCCGGATCTCACCGCCTGTGCCGGCAAACTCTTTAGTTTTGCGGGCAGTGGCGGGCAAGGCCACTTCTGGCAGGCACCGGATGGGAGCATCAATAATGATTCCATCTATAAATTGTCTTTTGTGCAGCCCGGAGAGGAAGGGCCCTACGTACTGCACGCCTTCAATGAAGAGGGATGCGAGGATACCGATACGCTTTACCTTACGGTAAATGTCCCTCCGATGCTGGAGCCCAGCATTTCTGAAGCTTGCTACGGCGATACGCTCTATTTGTTCAATGCGAACGACAGCGCCTTCCAGACTGTACGTTGGCTCACGCCCACCGGCGAGGTGCTGCCCCAGCCGTTTCTGCCTGATTTTCAGGCCGAAGATGCCGGCACCTACACGCTGGAAGGCATAGACAGCGCTGGCTGCAGCGCGATTGAGGAGGTCAGCGTGGAAGCCCGCTCTCTGCCGGTGCTGGATTACGCTATTGAAGAGACCTGTGATACGGCCTTCGTTTACTTTTTTCCGCCCGAATGGGACTACAGCTGGCCGGGCGGCAGCGGCAACCCCCTGGCAACAGCAACTGGTGGCACCTTCGCGGTAACGGTTACCGACAGCCTCGGCTGCCAATCAGAGCAGGAGCTGCTGATCCCCGAACCCGACGGGCCGGAAGTGCAATTGCTGATAGATCAACCTACCTGCCCCGGAGAAACGGGGGGGCTGGAAATCGTACTGCACAGCGAGCAGCGGCAGGCCCTATTTTCTATAGATGGCGGAGAGCAGTACACCTTGTCGGACGAATTTGACGGCCTCCAAGCTGGAGATTACGAGCTGGTCATCCGAGACGCGCTGGACTGCGTACAACGTTTCGATTTCACCATCGACCGCCCGGACACCATGGGGGTACAGCTACCCTACGAGCCCATCCTGGTGCGCCCAACCACCCCTGTAACGCTAGAGGCACAGACCATTGGCAACATCAAGCGCTATCAGTGGGTGCCGGAAGAGATCAATAGCGAGGGCCCCGCTACCTCTTTCATCGCTACTCGAGACTTGGATATCCGGCTTATCGTTGAAGACGAGCGAGGCTGCCTGGCTTCAGCGGCTTTGCCCCTTACCGTAGAGTTGGGCGACATTTATGCTCCTACTGCCTTTTCTCCTAACGGGGACGGGCGCAATGACCGATTCACCATCTACAGCGACAACGGATCGGGCGAAATCATTGAGCGTCTACAGGTCTTCAACCGCTGGGGAGATTTGGTCTATGAAGTCCGGGAAGCGAGGCTGGGCGACCACAGCGCTGGCTGGGACGGCAGATGGAAAGGCACCCCACTCAATACCGGAGCGTACGCCTTCTACGCCCTGGTCCGCTACCCAAACGGGCAACGGCGGGTAATCAAAGGAGAAGTAAATCTGACACGATAAAAAATCTACCCATGCAAGCAATACATACCTTGAATACAGCCCTGCTGGCTTTGGCGTTTTTTCTCTTTCTGACCGCCTCTTCCGTTGCCCAATCTTTGGAATTTGGCATGGAAACTTCTACGGGAGTCTCCTTTGGCTCTTTCAAAGGAGAGCTTTCGGAAATGGTCGGTTTTTCGGAACTCGAAATCGCCGAATCAGAGGTGGACAGCGCCTTTGCCTTTTTCGACCTGGATGCTCCCCGTTGGCTGAAGGATTTGTTCCCCGGCTTGCGCATTGAGGTGGCGCAGGAGATTGTGCGGCGACAGCGCCGGGGTACTAGGATGGCCCGCTTTTTTGTCCGCTACAAATTTATCGGGCTCAGCGCGGCGGTTTCTGACCCCCGCTTTATCGACCGGCCAGAGAGCAAAAAGCTCAAAAACCAGTTCAAATCGGTACGCCTGGCCATGCAGGGGGAAGCAGAGGCGCTGGCGGAGCATCTGGCGCAGCTGGCTATTGAGGATGCCAGCCGGCCCCAGCCTTTTTTTCCCAACCGGTATGACCTGGAGCTGCACTTGCACCTGAAGCGCTTGTTGTTGGGCCAGGATCCTTTGCTGCAATGGGGGCAGCGCGGGCAGAATTCTATAGACCTGGAGGTGGTCTCCGGGCTGCGGATCAGCGCTGACCCTTCCCCGGCAGTTGACCTTGGCAACATCCTTTTTGTAAGCGAAAAGCTGGACAGCCTGATGGAAGGCGGCTTATTGGCACCGGTGGAAGAGACGACCGATAAAGTGGCCGAGGCCTTGCAAAATATTGTATTCGGTAAATTTCGGGACCCCCGTACTATCCCTGCTTTGGGCTGGTTTGCCCGCGTCAGCGTGCCGGTCAACTTCGGAGGCGGGTTCTCCCTGGTGGGCGGAGCGGATGTGGGCATCAGCCGGCACACGGTGGTGGAAGGGACCCAGCCTATGTTTCTTTCCTACGCTCATATTGGCCTGCGCTGGCGGACGGGTTTCGGATGGAAAAGACAATGACTCATTTGAAAAATAGTGACTATGAGAAAAGTACTTCTACTCTTACTTTTTTGGCCTGTATGTGCCTCGCTTCTGCCGGCGCAAAAGCCTAACCCGCGCATAAAAGGCCCCCGCTATTTATTAGTTCTGGAAGATGCCCGACTCGATTTGGGGGTGAAGATGACTTCTGTTTTTGCACTGGATGACCGGGCGCCGCTTTCTGCCAATCCTCACTTTCAGGCGATGTGGAACCTCGTTAAGCTCGGCGCTTCCCTGGAGGCGCTATTGCAAGGCATGGACGAACCCCTGAGCAATCTAGAAATGGGGGAGGAATTCGGGCGGAACGGCTACAACAAGACCGTACCCACCTTTTTCATCAGCCTGGGGTTTGGAGAAACCTCCGACCTGCAGCTGCAGCAGCAATTCATCGAGCTGGCCGTTGGGCCAGGCTATTTCCGGGAGGGGGGAAGAGGCACGAACCTCCACCTGGACTACCGCTTCAATTTTGCCAAAACCCAATACGGGGCAGGAGGCGGGAGCCTGGCCAGGCCCTTTGACTACGAAGCCTACATCGGGTTGAGGACGGGCTTTGACTGGAGCTTTCAGCGCTCGGAGAGCGAGGCTGGTTTTTTTCAATTCCTGAATGGAGAGATTGAGCGCATCGCTTCCGAAAATGAATTTACTGCCAATCAACTCATCGCGCTGGAGCAACTGGCGGAAGACAGCAAAGTGCTGCTGCCCGAGGATGTGGGCGGCCGAGCCTTCCACATTGGCCCAATCGCCGGGCTGCAGCTCTCGCGCAATCTTTTTTCTCACGCTCGCCTGTTTGCTAACGCCCAGTTTTTTTATGATTTGATGGATCTGAGTGCGGGCAGGAGCGGAGAAGAAAACCGCCGCAGTCAGCACAATGCTATGGTTCAGCTGGGCATAGAGTTTGCCATTGGTGGCGAGGGGCAGCGCGTTAGCTCTAGCTTCTACTAAGCCATTAAATAGCAAATTATCTTTACACCAAACCTTCCTAGCCAAAAAAATACTCCGGCTTAACACTTTATACGCTCGGTCAAGGGGTATTTCATGCTCCTACATTAGGAGTTATGGGTTAAAACTTTATATTATCCCCCACTACGGACCTAACGCGATTCACGCCCGGAGCAAAAACGCTCTCTGGCGTGCACTACTGTTATCGGCACGGATAAGCCGAGCCCAAAGGGCTGAATATGCTCTGGAGGGCAACTGCAGTGGTGTGGTACTAACGGGGGTAGTGTCGGTCAGCGCGATTACGTTCGGGGCTGCGCCAGAAGCAGGTTGATTTGTCCTGTACGGGATAAGCCGATTAACCGTCGGGCAATGATTGGCCTTTCCAACCATTGCCGCTTTGAAAGAACGACAAGGTGTTGAGCAGCGCCGGCTGATGCTTCCCGCAAACTGGCCAGGGGATGGAGATTATACTTTCCACCTCTTGGCTTTGGCTACAGATAGGGTCCTATTGTCCATCAATTTTTTAACTATAAACACGATCTCATCATGAGCGAGATTAATGTAAAAATGAAACAGGACTACGGTTCAAACCCCACTAAAGTACGGGAAACCGACAAATATCAGGAGGAGTATGTGCACCCCTTCGTGGAGAAGTGGGATGACTTGATTGACTGGGACTTGAGAGCAGAGGGGGAGCAAGAGTTTTTCATCAAAGAGCTTCAGAAGCGGGGCAAGAAGAGGATACTCGACGCAGCTACGGGCACCGGGTTTCACTCTGTACAGCTGCTGCGCGCTGGCTTCAATGTATGGAGTGCAGATGGCAGCCCGATGATGCTGGCCAAAGCCTTCCGCAATGCCCGGGAACGGGGGTACCTGTTGCGCACCTTGCAAGCAGACTGGCGCTGGCTCAACCGGGACGTGCACGGGCGCTTTGACGCCATCATCTGTTTGGGCAATTCGTTTACCCACCTGCATTCAGAACACGACCGCCGCAAGGCACTCGCGGAGTTCTATTCTGCCCTTAAGCACGATGGCATCCTTATCATTGACCACCGCAACTACGATGCCATTCTGGACGAGGGCTTTGAGAGCAAGCACACCTATTACTACGTAGGGCAGGATGTGAAAGCAGAACCAGAACACGTGGATGAAGGCCTGGCGCGTTTCCGCTATGAATTCCCGGACAAGTCTGTTTATTACCTCAACATGTTCCCTCTGCGCGAAAAATACATGCGCCGCCTTTTGGGCGAGGTAGGGTTTCAGAAGATCGATACCTACGGTGATTTCAAAGAAACCTATCACACCGATAAGCCAGACTTTTTCATTCACATTGCTGAAAAGAAATACCTCAAGGACCATGAGCAGTGAGCAGAATCTGGTAAATACCACCAAAACCTACTACGACAGTACAGATGCCGATGAATTCTACCACACCATATGGGGCGGGGAAGACATCCACGTCGGCATTTACGAGATCAAGGATGAATCTATCTTCCAAGCCAGCAAACGCACCATTCAGACCATGGTGTCCCAATTGCCCCCTATCAGCCGGGAAACAAAAATCCTGGACTTAGGCGCGGGCTATGGAGGTGCAGCGCGGTATCTGGCATCCAAATTCGGCTGCCAGGTGCACTGCCTCAACCTGAGCGATGCGGAAAACCAGCGCAATGAGGAGAAGAACCAAAAGGTGCGCCTCAGCGATCTCATCACCGTTACCGGCGGCAACTTCGAGGAGCCGCCCTACGAAGCCGACAGCTTCGATATTGTATGGTCGGAAGATGCCTTTCTGCACAGCGACGACAAAGCCCGGATCTTTGAGCAGATCAAACGGCTGCTGCGCCCGGGCGGGCAACTCATTTTTACCGACCCCATGCAGGCGGACGATTGCCCGGCGGATGTCCTGGAGCCTATACTGCAGCGCATTCACCTCAAAGAAATGGGCTCGGTGAAGCGGTACCGGGAACTGGCACAGGCCAATGGCTTGCGGGAGGTAGAAATACTGGAAATGCCCGATCAGCTGACCAATCACTACAGTGCTGTACTGAAGGAGCTGAACCGGAAGGAAGACGAGCTGCGCAAGGTAGTGAGCGCCGCTTACATCGAGAACATGAAACGAGGATTGAAACACTGGATTGAAGGGGGCAAGAAGGGTTACCTCAACTGGGGAATCCTTCAGTTCGAAAATCCAGCTTAAAGCTAAGCTTTGGCTACATCCAGCGTTGCCCCGGCAGCGCTGGATTTGCCAGCTTGCTAATCATACACCATCCTAACCAGCTTGAGCCGGTTGCGGCGCTCGCTGGGGATGATCAGGGTATCTACACCGACTTGCACAGCATTGCGGAAGCGCAGCCTGAGTTTCAGGTTTTCTGTACTCATCAGGCTTTTGCGCTTGAACTTGCCGTTGCCCTTCAGGATGTATTCGCTTACGGTATTCTCGTATTTGATCTCATCGTTGAACAGGAAGTGCAAGGTGCTGGCAGACCGCAGCAGGAAGAAGGAGGAGTATACGCCATCGTCATCCTGAGAGAATTGCTTTTTGTGCATCACCGTAGACCAGTGCTTCGTCCCGTCAGGATGTATTGAAATGACGAATATCTCATCGTAGTAGAAATCCACGGCAAACCTTCCGCCTCCCATGTTGTAGAAGGTCTGGTTGACGTTACCGGCGTTGCGCTGAAACCCCCGCGTCCGCTCCCCGATGAGCAACACGCCACCATCCCGCCGCAGCACCACATCCCTGACCTCAGCCTCCGGCACCCCCTTAGCTTTATCCGCTTTCTTGCCCAGCAAGTTGGTAATAAAAGAGGCCTCAAAGGGTTGCATCGCCAACAGGAAGCCTTCGGTTGATTTTACATCCATTTTAAAGAAAAAAAAGCCGTCTGCTCTGCCTAGGTTTTTGTCTGAGTAAAGGCCAGTAGCCGTCAGATGGCCGTTCAGGTGATCATAGATGAAGGAGGCGTCGAAGGTGAGCTTCTCCGGCATAGGGACCCTGATGGTTCTCAGCCGCTTGCTTGCGACCCCGTAGGCATAGATTTCAAACTGGTGTTCCTCCCGCTTGGAGCGGTAGTTGTTGCGTTCGAGCACCATAAACATATCGCCCCGATTGTTGACGACCATGTGGCGGAAATTCTGAAAGTAGTTGAAATCCATAGGTTTGACGATGGTTTGCCAAAGCATTTCCATCCGCTGGTGGTCAAAACAAAGGACCTTGATGATGTCTTGTTTTTCGCTATAAAAGATCAGGGATTTGCTGCGGTCTTCGGAATGGACTACTTCAAAGTTGGGCGTGTAGAAGATAAGCCCGAGGTTCATTATTGTCGTGGAATCCAACAGGTTAGCGCCGGGCCCGTACTTGTGGGCTTTCAGTATGGTATTGGAGCGGTCCTTGTAATGGTACAAGACGGTGAACACCGTATCCAAAGGCGCCACTTCGATAATTTTGGGGGATCGGCGGTCGAGTTCGAGTTCCTTGGACCAATCTTTATGCATATCTTGGTCAAAGGCTTGGATCTTGAAAGCGTTTCCGTTTTGGTTCCTGAATAAGAGGGTACGCCCTCTCATTTCGCCCAGAATATCAAAGGTAAGATCGCTACGCATGGGAATGGGCTCAGAGATGGTAAGCTTTTGAGCAATCAGGCTGCAAGAGAGGGCAAGCAATAAGGCTAAAAAGACTCCGTGTTTCATAGCTTTGAAGTTTTGAAGAAACATAACAGCTCACACAACAGGAAGATAAACGTTTATCGGTTGGCCTTGGGCCACCAAATGATTAAAAATGAACCGCTATGCAGGCCGGACATCACTATAGTAAACTCAAAAAGCTGCGGTCATGTTGAAGACCGTACTCACATTAGCGCTGCTGGGAGCGAGTCTGTATGGTTTGCTGTTGTTGCTGCTGGCCATCGGTCAAGACCGCTTTATATTCCAGAGGAGTCCGCTGCCCGCAGATTACACCTTCCAATTTGACCATCCGTTTGAGGAATTGATGATCGATGCCGGATCGGCAAATATCAGCGCGCTTTTTTTCTGCCGTCCGGACAACAGCCGGGGGGCAGTGCTTTATTTTCATGGCAACCGAGGCACGTTGCGGCATTGGGGCTGGGAGCATCGAACCTTCACCCAGCTGGGGTACAACCTTCTGATGATAGATTACCGGGGGTATGGCAAAAGCAGCGGGCGGCCCAGCGAGGCTGGCCTATACGAAGATGGGGAAGCCGCCTTGCAATGGTTACTGAATCGGTACCCACCTTCCGAGATCGTACTATTTGGGCGGTCGCTCGGTAGTGGAGTAGCCGCCCGTTTAGCAGCCATGTACAAGGTGAGGTTGCTGATTTTAGAAACGCCCTACGACCGGCTGTCCAATGTAGTGCGCAGCAAAGTACCTGTGCCCCTGCCCGACCGCCTGCTGCGCCACGATTTCCCTACGGAAGAATGGCTCCCTCAAGCTCAATGCCCGGCGTACGTCATAGCAGGCGGGCAGGATAAGCTGATTGCCCCCCAGCTCAGCCGCCGCTTGCAGCCTTTGTTGAAAGATCCCGCCCATTATTTTTTG
The DNA here is from genome assembly GCA_964397205.1 of uncultured Phaeodactylibacter sp. GTDB lineage: Bacteria > Bacteroidota > Bacteroidia > Chitinophagales > Saprospiraceae > Phaeodactylibacter. The sequence continues at coordinate 54,877 of CAYNIT010000004.1, forward strand.
ATCGAAGGGGGCGGGCACGCCAATTTAAGCGCCTTCGCCGAGTACCACTTTCAACTTCGGCACTTGTTAGCCCGTTGAGGTAATGCTTATCTTTGCCAAATATGAGTAAGGCGATAACAAAACTATGAGTAAAAGGAACAAGTTGCAGAAATTTACGGAGCTGCTTACATTTTCTAATGTCTACGAAAACTTCAATCCCGAAGCACCGCAACTGCACGGGTTAAACGGAGTGCTGGCAGACCTGAAGGGGAAATGGTGCAGCGAACACTTTGGCAACGACAATCCTATCGTGTTGGAACTGGCATGTGGCCGAGGAGAATACACCCTTGATATGGCACGCGCCAGCCCCAACCGAAATTTCATCGGTGTAGACGTAAAAGGAGCCCGCATCTGGAAAGGAGCGAGCATTGCCCTGGAGGAAGGCTTGGAAAATGTAGCCTTCCTGCGCACCCGCATCGAGCAAATCAACCTTTTCTTTGCGCCCGAAGAAGTCGACGAGATTTGGATCACTTTCCCAGACCCGTTCCTGCGCAAGAGCAAAACCAACCGCAGGCTCACAGCTCCCCGCTTCCTTGACCTCTACCGGGAAATACTGCGGCCCGATGGCCTGATCCACCTTAAAACCGACGAGCCGCAGCTGTATCTGTTCACCCTTGAAGTGCTGGATGCTTACGAAGGCGCCCACCTGCTTTACCAGGACAGCGACATCTACGCCCAGGAGCTGCCGATGCCTGAACTCGATATCAAAACCTACTATGAGCGCCTGCATCTGGCTGAAGGCAAAACCATCAAATACATCCGGTTCAAATTGGGCCCAGCATCAGACTAAGGGGTCGCGCAACAATAACTTACCGATTTAGACTCGTTTTTTTGCACG
>CAYNIT010000005.1:0-47404 GCA_964397205.1 uncultured Phaeodactylibacter sp.
CAGCTACGAGCCGGAAGCTAAAGCGGATATGGCGATGCGGGTGCTGGCAGACCATGTGCGGGCGGTGGCTTTTACCATCGCCGACGGGCAGTTGCCCAGCAATACCGGAGCCGGCTATGTGATCCGGCGGATTCTGCGGCGGGCGGTACGGTACTACTACTCCTTCCTGGAGGTTGAGCAGCCGCTCTTGCACCGCCTTATCCCCGTTCTTACAGCCGAAATGGGCGAATACTTCCCGGAGGTCAAAGCCCAGGAAGGGCAGATTACTAAAATTATTGAAGCCGAAGAGCGCACTTTTCTGAACACGCTGAACAAGGGCCTGAGCCGGTTCAATGAGCTGGAAGTCAAGGAAAGGGTGATTGCCGGCAAAGATGCCTTCGAACTATACGATACCTACGGTTTCCCCATTGACCTCACGCGCCTGATGGCCAACGAGCGGGGGTGGAAAGTAGATGAGAAAGGTTTTGAAGCAGCGCTGCAGGAGCAAAAAGAGCGCGCCCGTGCTGATGCTCACAAAAAGGTGGGCGACTGGCACATCGTAAGGGAAGGAGAGGAGGTGGAATTTCTGGGCTACGACCAACTCTCCGTTGAGCACGCCCAGGTGCTTAAGTACCGGACTGTAAGCCTGAAAAAGGGTAAAAAACAGTACCAGCTCGTCCTGAACCGTACGCCCTTCTACGCCGAAAGCGGCGGACAAGCGGGCGATGCCGGCTGCTTGTACTTCGGTTCAGAAAAGGTGCCAGTCATGGATACCCAGAAAGAGAATGACCTGATCATCCACATCCTCAAGAAATTTCCAGAAGACCTGGAAGCTGATGTCCGGGCGGAGGTCAATGCCGACAAACGACAGGCCACAGCCAGCAACCACTCTGCCGTACACCTCATGCACGCTGCTCTGCACCGCATCCTCGGCGAACACGCCCTGCAGAAAGGGCAGGATGTGGACGAAAAGCGCCTGCGGTTTGACTTCTCCCACTTTCAGCGGGTAAGCGAAGAGGAGCTACAGCAGATAGAGGATATGGTCAATGCCAAAATTCGGGAGAACATCCGCCGGGAAGAAGAACGCGAGCTGCCGCTGGAGGAAGCCAAAGCCTCCGGCGCTCTCATGCTATTCGGCGAAAAGTACGGAGAGCGGGTGCGGGTGATTACCTTCGACCGCGACTTCTCCCGGGAGCTTTGCGGGGGGACACATGTGCAGGCCACCGGCGAGATCGGGCAATTTAAAATCCTATCCGAAAATGCTGTAGCCGCTGGTATCCGCCGTATTGAAGGGGTCACTGCCGGCCGGGCGCAGGATTACCTGAAAAAAGAGCTGCAGGCACTGCATGAACTCCGCCTCCTGTTGAAGAACCCTCAGGATGTAGTCAAAAACGTAGCCGCGCTTCAGGAAGAAAACAAGTCTTTGAAAAAGGAGCTGGAGCGCCTGAGGGCAGAGCAGGCCAATGCCTTGAAAGGGCAGCTGAAAGAAAAAGTGGAGCAGGTAAACGGCATCAGCTTCCTTAGCGAAGCCGTGCCCCTCGACGACAGCAACGCGATCAAAACCCTCTCTTACCAGCTGGAAGAAGAACTCGGTAATGCCTTCATCGCATTGGGAGCCGAAATTAAGGGCAAGCCCCAGCTCATGATCACCATCAGCAAGGAACTCACCGAAGCCAAAGGATTGCACGCAGGCAACATCATACGCGAATTGGCTAAGGAAATCAAAGGAGGGGGAGGAGGCCAGCCATTCTTCGCCTCAGCGGGCGGGAAAGACAGCACCGGGCTGGCTCGCGCTCTGGCAAAGGCGCGGGAAATGCTGGAAGAGTACGAAGAGCAGCAGCGCGGATAGCCTGCCTCTTACCCTTGCAAGCCTCTGCCTTCTTTTTTGATGCGGCCCTCCTTTTCCATCTTTTTCATCAGGCGGTCCAGTATACCGTTGATGAAATCCTTGCTTTTATCGGTACTGTAGAGCTTGGACACCTCTACGAATTCATTGAGGGTCACTTTGGTGGGAATGGAAGGGAAGGACATCAGCTCGCTCAGCGCCATTTTCAAGAGGATCATATCTACAACCGCCACCCGGTCGGCATCCCAGTTCCGAAGGGTGGGTTCTATGACATCGAGCAACTCGTCGTTGTCTTCGATGACGTTGCGCAGCAGCCGCTCTCCGAAGTCCTCCACAGTTTCGCCCGCTGGCCGGTGTGTGGTGTGAAACTCCTCTTCGACGGGCAGCGCTTTGATGGTCTTTTTGATAGCGCCTACGACTAGGGATTCGTCATCTACCCAGTTGGGGAAGTGGTCTTCCAGGAAGTCATTGAAGGGCTCGTTATTGACCAAGTGTTTGAAGAGGGTGAGCAGTATTTCCTCGTGTTCATCGCGAGAATAGTCACTTTTGCGGCTATAGGCTTGGTATTCTTCCGTTTTAGCGAAATCCTGGTAAAAGCGGCGGATATCGTCCAGCTCAATGCGGGCGGGCATTTTGCGTTTGCGCAGAGCTTGCTGAAAGGGTTCATTGCTGAGCAGAGAAGCGATGAGCGGATTGCTGGCGAGAGCATCGGAAAACTGCTTGTCCGATTCGGTTGGCAATAGTTTTGCCATTTTCTTTGCTTTGTCCTGCTTGGCGTATTCGGCTACGCGTACCAGGCTTAGCAGTGTAAACAAGTACAGGTCGAAGGACCTCTCTACTCCGGCATGGTAGCGGCGAACGATGTCCTCTAGCCCCAATTTTGGATCTTGGTTCATAGAGTAAAGCATCTGCATCACCTTGATGCGGACATTCCTTCTGCTCAGCATATTTCAAATATTCCCTTTATAGAAGTTGCAAATATACACGCCCGCCGACGGATTGCCAACTTTTGCGATGTTATTAGCTTGGCTAAACAAAGCCCGCTCCAGTCCCCTCGGGCGCTGGAGCGGGCTTTGAAAATGCTTGGAAGGCTGTGCAACCCCTAGTGCAGATAATCCGCTTTCAGTTTTTCAAAGTCGGGCAGCTTTTTGTAATGCCATTTTTCGACCACTTCGCCATTTTTGAGCAATACCACGCCCGGGTTGGAACGCACTATGGTCTTAAGCAGGATGTCATCCCCAGTTACAAAGGGGTAATCGCTGCCAGTGGCTGATTTGAACTGTTCCAGTTTTTCAGGAGAAGCATAGCTGGTAGCTGCGAAGACCCGGTGGCCAGCTTGCTGGGCTTTTGCCATTACCGGGTTGACCGCCGTCTCCCAAGGCGTCAGATAATCGCTCTTCCAATGGTAGGTGGTTTTTTCTACCTGCCGCTTTTTGACTTCCTCGATCCGGCGCACCACCTTAATGGTGTCTTCCACTGCGATGGTATCCATCGCATAGACAGTGTCTGTTTTCATAAGAGTGGTGGGCTCTTCCCGTTCTGTATAGAGTTTGTACGCCACAATCATAAAGCTGTAGCCATCGTGGTTTAGGAGTTGATCCGTTACATCTCCCCCATCGGGGCCGCCTGATAATTCAAAGTCGCTGACTTTGCTTCGTTCCACTACCCGTTTCACCGTATCCGCGCTGGTACCCCAGGCTTCGGCGAGGTATGCTGCCAGTTCAGGCTCGTAGGGTTCTCCCTGCATACTGGGGATGGCGTAGCCGTCTCCGTTTTTGACCAATCGTACCGCCGGTTCCTCTTTGATTTGCTCCAGCTTCCATTCTTCCTTTGGATACTGCTTGTACTGTTTGAGGTATTCGTCGATCGGCATTTCCACTACTTCGCCAGTAGACTTGTTGGTCATGCGGTAGGCAATGACATCGGCATTGGCCTCTGCCAAGTCTTCCAATTGCTTTTCCAGCCGAATGTTGGCGCCGTCGTGGAAGGGGCGGAAGTCGGTATGCGGTATGTCCCAGCGGTAGTTGCTGAAACAGTACAGCAACAACCCGATGATGCCCAGCCCTACCAGGGTAGTTCGGGCGGCGCCATTGAAGAGCTGGTGCATTTTGCCGTGGAAGATGACAAAGATGATGGAGGGGACGAGCAAGAATACATCCTTTAAGAAGGAGGTACGAGGCTCCAGCTTGAGAAAGTCGCCGAAGCAGCCGCAGTCGGTTACTTTCATGTTGGTGGCCACGTAGGGGCCCCATTCTCCGAACTGAAAGAAGTTGACCCCCTCGGGCACGTAGCCGGTCAAATAGGTAAAGCCAGTAAGAAAGGTGAAAAACAGCACCAGCAGGAAGAATGCCCAAGCCGTGAATTTCCGCGCTGAACCGACGAGCAGCATGATACCCAGCACGATCTCAAAGACAATCATGAACACAGAAAAACCAGTGGACAGCTCAGAAAGCTTTGGGAAGATTGGTGCCAGAAAAGAGAACCAGGTCCCGGAAAAAGTCGATTCGAATTCTGCAAAGTACTGTTCCATTTTGTAGGCAGTTCCCAGCGGGTCGATAGCCTTAACCCAACCGGAGAAAACAAAAAGGGCACCGCAGAAATTCTGCAGGAAGCTGATCAACCAGTTGTCCACCCGGCGAAAAGCCAGGCCGGCGATCAAGGTGAGCAGCAGCGCTGCTATGGCTACAGATAATACGAGTATGCCAAGTGTCATGATGAGGCGTTTTGTTCTTCTATTTTAATGAGTGCAAAAATAGCATAATTGATGATGTCAAAATAGTTGGCTTCCCGCCCTTCTGAGGCCAGGGTTTGCCCATCGTTGTCTTCCATTTGTCGCAAGCGCAGCAGCTTTTGCAGTATGAGGTCTGTAATCGAGGCGATGCGCATGTCCCGCCAGGCTTCTCCGTAGTCGTGGTTTTTCGCCTCCAGCAGCTCGCGGCTGCGTTGCAGCTGCTCGTCGTACAGTTCCAGGACTTGCTGTGGCGGCAGCTCGAGAGGGGCACCTTCGGGCAATTGCAATTGCATCAGGGCCAGGATGCTGTAGTTGATAAGCCCCATGTAATCGTCCTCGACCCGGTCGGCAACTCGTTGCTGGCCTTTTTCTTCAATGCTTCGGATGCGCTTGGCCTTGATGTACAGCTGATCCGTAAGAGAAGCAGGGCGCAGTATACGCCAGGCGGTGCCGTAATCCAGGGTTTTCTTTTCGAAAAGCGCCCGGCACTGCCCCGTAATTTTAGCGAATTGCTCGATGGTCTGTTGCACAATTGCGGCTTTTGAGGTGGTTTTTCGTAAAGATAGGTTTCAAAGATCGAAATTATAACCCATACGCTCTGTTAATGGCTCAACAAGCTTTGTTAATGCTTTGTAAAGGAACTACATTTACCGTATGGCAACGATTAAAGATACCTACCGAACCCTGGGCGGGCCAAGTGAAGGAGCGTGGCGCGACCGGGGCAGCAAGTTTCTGGCTTACGCTTTTCCTGCTTCTTCGGAATCGGGCTGGAAAGCCCGGCTAGAGGAGGTGAAGCAGGCCCACCCCAAAGCCCAGCACCACTGCTACGCCTACCGCCTGGGGCTGGACCAAAACAATTTTCGGGCGAACGACGATGGGGAGCCCAGCGGCACCGCCGGGCGGCCTATCCTCGGCCAGATCGATAGTTTTAACTTAACCAATGTACTGGTAGTAGTAGTGCGGTACTTCGGTGGAACCTTGCTAGGGGCTTCCGGTTTGATACAAGCCTATCGGGAAAGTACAGCGGCAGCCCTTGCGGCGGGCCAGATCATGGAACGGACTGTAGAGGAGGTATATCGCCTGTCGTTTGACTATGCGCTGATGGGTGATGTGATGAGCAGCCTGGAGCGCCTGCAGCTCGACACCATAAGCCATGACTTTGGAAACAGGGGGCAGGTGGATATTGCCATCCGCAAAAGCGAGGCTGCTCAGCGGCTTCGGGAATTGAAAGCTGGCATAGCGGGCATCTATCTGGAAGAGGTGGACGGCCTGGAAGAGATAGCAGGCTTGAAAGTCAGCAGAGTGGGAGAGCGGTAGAGGGCACGGGCTGTTTCAGCAGTTCTTGGCTTAGGAATAAGCAGCTGGCAAAGACGCGGCTGCTGCCTTATCCCCCGCTTGCAAAAAGCAGGCGGGGGATAAGGGATCGCTCAGCCATCCTCGCCGATTTCCAGTATTTTGATTTCTACCCGTTGATTGCGCCGCCGGCCGTATACGGTCTTATTAGAAGCGATGGGTTTTTGCTTGCCATAGCCTTTGTACTTCAGCCGTTCGCTGGAGATACCCTGCCTGATCAGGTAATCGGCGACCGCTTTGGCGCGGGCAGTAGAAAGTTGTTGGCAATATTTGGCGGGCGGCAAATTATTGGTGTGCCCCCCGATTTCTATTTTGACATCTTCATTTTCCTTCAGGAACTCAAACACCTCTTCCAGCGTCTCATTGGATTCCTTGGTAATTCCCGAGCTATCTGCCATAAAGTAGAGACGGTCGAGGCGGATGGTCTGGCCGCGGGTCATCTCTGAGCGCTTAATTCCAGAGATGGTGGCTTCCTTCTTTTTGGTAGGAGTGGGGCGGCTGGCTACCTCCTCAGGCTTTTGATCTGGCTCCGGCTGGGGAGGGGAAGAGGCTCTGGGCTCGGAGCGCTTAGAAGCTGGCGGAGGAGAAGAGGGGGCTTCAGCGATTTCAGGCTCCTCTTGCTCTTCTTTTTGTAGTTGTACCGGCTTGGGGGTCTGAGCTACGGCTTCGCTGCAGGGGATGGGATTCAGAGAGGAAGCATTGTCTACCAATACATTTCCGTTGTACGCGAACAGTACCGGAGTCTCGTAAAAGGCCTCGATAGTGATGTAGCTATAGTCGGCCAAAGGTTCCAGTTTGAAGTGGTACTCCATCCAGCGGGATTCCTTCACCGTTTCAGTTTCAGCAAGTTGCTCGCTCCTGCCGCAGGTCTTGGTGCCGCCGTAGATCTTCACTTTGACGGGGCGGTTGAAATTGACTTCTTCCGTTGTAGTGCGGCTGATGCTGACGTAAAGAGGAGAGCGGGCCAGATGCAGGCTGAATTCGTAGCATTGGCCGGCTTTCATCGGGCGGCTGATGCGTTGGGAGACAGCCTCCCAGGTATCGTTGTCGCGTACCACCATACCGAGGTAGGTTTTGCCATCGGTAGGCGGGAAGGTGACACCAAAATCCCCGCTCGGCTGGGTGTCCGGAGGCGATTCTCCCAAGAAGCCGCAGTCCCGCCATCCTACTGGAGGGCTGCTGTGCCGGGCGTAATCTTCAAAGGAAGGGTTGGTCAGGTAAACGGTATCCTGGGCTGGGCTGCTGGAAACCAGAGCCGCATTCAGGAAGAACAATAACGCAATTCGTTTCCTCATTTTTATCATTTTGCTAGTGCTGCCGGGCGTGTCAGGTCTACTAAGTGTATGGCTTGCCTAGTACAACCAGAACGCCAAATGTGTCGCGTTTTGTTTAAAAGGCCTCTGTAGAAAACGACAAAGGACAGGAATGGTTGGCTGGCTTGCCAGCAGCTCCTGACAATATATGAGCCTTTCGAGCAAATAGTCAACTACTCCTTAACGCAGAGGGAGAACGTTTTAGCATGTCGTGTTGGGGTAAAGCGCGACCAGTGCCTCACGCACAAAAGTGCTGGCACCGGCAGCGGGGAGGTGTTGTACTAGCTGAAGGCATTCAAGCCGGTGACATCGTAACCGGTGATCAGCAGGTGTATGTCGTGGGTGCCTTCGTAGGTAAGCACCGTTTCGAGGTTCATCATGTGGCGCATCACAGGGTACTCGTTGGTGATGCCCATACCGCCGTGGATTTGGCGCGCTTCGCGGGCCACTTCGAGCGCCATGTTCACATTATTGCGCTTAGCCATGGAAATCTGAGCCGGGCTGGCTTTGCCTTGATTGGCCAGTGTGCCGAGGCGCCAGGCCATCAGTTGGGCTTTGGTAATTTCCGTGACCATCTCCGCCAGCTTTTTTTGCGTAAGCTGAAACCCGCCGATGGGCTTGCCGAACTGCTCTCGCTCCAAAGCGTACCGCAGCGCCGAGTCGTAGCAATCCATAGCTGCGCCAATGGCACCCCAGGCGATGCCGTAGCGGGCTTTGGACAGGCAGGACAGCGGGCCGCGCAAGCCCTTAATTTCTGGGAACACCTGCTCCTTAGGAACGCGCACGTCCTCGAATACCAGCTCTCCGGTGATGGAGGCGCGCAGGGACCACTTCCCGTGGATTTCCGGCGCACTGAAACCAGGCATATCCTTCTCTACCACCATGCCGCGTACTTTCCCTTCTTCGTCCTTTGCCCATACCACCGCGATGTCGGCAATCGGGGAGTTGGTAATCCACATTTTGGAACCGTTCAGGATGTAGGCATCGCCATCGTCTTTGATGTTGGTAGCCATGCCGCCGGGGTTGGAGCCATGGTCGGGCTCGGTCAGGCCAAAACAGCCAATCAATTCGCCATTGCCTAATTTGGGCAAGTACTTGCGCTGCTGTGCCTCGCTGGCGTAGCGGAAAATGGGGTACATGACCAGAGAGCCCTGCACGGAAGCCATGGAGCGCAAACCAGAATCGCCGCGCTCCAGCTCCTGCATGATGACACCGTAGGCTATTTCGTCCATACCGCCGCCGCCGTACTCCGTGGGCAAGCTGGGCCCAAAAGCCCCTATTTCCGCTAAGCCCTTGAATAGGTGGTCCGGGCATTTGGCCTGCTCGGCGTACTCTTCAATGATAGGGCTCACTTCCTGCTTCACCCAAGTCCTTACGGCATCGCGTGCCAGAAGGTGGTCATCCTCCAGTAACTCATCTATGTTGAAGTAGTCGTGTCCTTGAAAGCGGTCCTCTCTTGCCTTTTTCTCGATGGTGGGCGCACCGTTTGCGTTGCTATGCATGCTGCTGTATTTTTTTGATTTTTGGTTAGAGCAAGCTGGCTTTCGTTTGATCAGCAAAGATAATCATTTGCAGTGTTCTTCGCCATATTGCGCTCCATATGCTACGTTTTTTTGACAGGGCAGCGTACTTTTGAGGAAAATCTCAGGGCTTATGGCGATTATCGCATTGGAGGGTATGGAGTTTTTCGCTTTCCACGGCTACTACGCAGAGGAGCAGCTGCTGGGCAACGACTTTGTGCTTGACCTTTGGGTGCAGGCGGATGCTGAAAAAGCAGCTGAGACGGACGAACTCTACGAAGAGCCGGAGGATGAAGAGGGAGAGGGCAGTGCCAATACCGTCAACTACGAAACGCTCTATCTGCTGTGCCAAGTGGAGATGAAAAAGCCCACCAAGCTGCTGGAGGCATTGGTAGAGCGTATGGCGGACCGCATTGAGGAATACTTCGACGATATTTCCGGCCTGCTGATCCGCCTCCGCAAGCTGCATCCTCCTCTGGGAGGGCGCGTGGACAGTGCTGCGGTCATAGCCAGCCGCGGAAATTTGGATGTCTCCTATCTGGAACTAGTGAAAAAACTTAAATAAGCTTCTTTCCGCCGGGGCGGAGAGCAAAAACAGGCTTGCGAAGATGGCAAGCAGCTGTATGGTGGAAATTGGTGTGCCGAAACTGTTACACCTGGGCTGGCCGCCCGTCATAAACCAAAAAAAAAGAACATGCAAAATCCAACAACTTTCTCATGGGTACGCCGGCTGGCTTCAGCAGCGCTGCTGGCCGCATTGGCAATGGGCTGCACTACCCAGCAAATTCAGACCGCGCTGGATACTATAACCGAAAGCGGAGCGCTGAGCGAGGAAGAAGTCGGCCGGGGGCTTAAGCAGGCCTTGGAGCTGGGCATAAGTGAGGGAGCCAGGCGCTTGTCTCAGGAAAACGGCTATTACCAGAGCCCCTACAAAATCCTGCTGCCGGAGGAAGCGCAGAAAGTCGCCAATCGCTTGCAGAATGTACCTGGATTCAAACAGGTGGAAGCGGTGATACTGGAAAAAATCAACCGGGGGGCCGAGGATGCGGCAGCCAAAGCGAAACCCATCTTTGTGGATGCCATCAAAGCCATGACCTTTCAAGATGCTATGAATATCCTGATGGGCGAGCAGGATGCAGCTACCGAATACTTGCATAAAGCTACTTACCAGCAGCTCTACCAAGCTTTTAATCCAGTCATCGTCAATTCCTTGGATAAATTCAATGCCAGGGACTACTGGGCGGATGCCGTCAATGCTTATAACAAAATCCCATTCGTAGAGGAAGCAGATCCCGACCTGGACGATTACGTGACCAAAGAAGCGCTGGAAGGCCTCTTCGCTATGGTAGAGAAAAAAGAAGCGGCAATCAGGACCAACGTCAACGCCCGTAAGACGGATTTGCTGCGCCGGGTCTTCGCAAGGCAAGATGACTAAAAGAGCCTGTTGGGATTTTGGTCTTCTAGGCGAGCACTTGCGATTTTTTAGTTAGACGACCCGCCTGCCAAGCCTGCCTGCCATACCGGCACAGTAAGCGGGCTGGCTTGCCAGCTTGGCAAGGGCACGGAAACCGGCCCCGATACCGATTTATTTATTGATTTTCCGTAGATCTAAGCCAATTCTGTAGAGGTAGGGTTGATGTGCTTTCAGCCTGCCGCTCATGCCTTGTCTAAGCACTAGCGTTTGCGCGCCGGCTTGCAAACGCAAATCGAAGATAAAGTTTGGCAGCTGGGTAAGCCAACTGGCGCCAACTACGTTACGGTATAAACTACAGCTCTTTTCCCAGCAGTAAAGCAATCGAGGTGCTGCTATCCTCTGTCCCAACTCCGGCAGCGGCCGCCGGGAAGATGCGCAGTTCAAGCCGGCCGCCGGAGCGCATTGCCCTCAGGCTATGACTTGAGCCGAGCACTACCGGGGAGTCATGCCCTGAGTTGCGCCCCGCCCAAGTTCAGCCAAACAACGCGCAGCAGGGCCCCCCCTTGCTTCTCCCCAAGCTGCCCATCAGCTTCATTTTTTTGTTTTATTTGTTTCTATGATAAAACACAATTGCTTATCTTTAGGCTCGCACCAAGCGCCTTCTGTGCCATGAGCCAGAAAAAAGAAGTCTTCCAGCCTGATGACCGTTTCTTCCGCCAAGCGATGGGCGACAAGTCTGTAGCCCGGAGATATCTCGCGTATTTCTACCCGGAGATCGCGGCGATAGCCGATTTGGAGAGCCTGCAGCAGCAGAGCAGCCAAGCCCTGCGGCCCAACCTCAAGCTTTTCGATTCAGACATCGTCTACCGCTGCCGTTTCAAAGGCGAAGCGGAAAAGCACTTCTGCTTCTCCCTGCTCTTCGAGCACAAGTCAGCGCCAGACGAGCACGCGGCTATTCAGAAAGCCCAAACAGGCTCTAAAAAAAGCCTGCCCCTTGCGGGTGCAGGCTAAAAGTTGGCCATCGTTTCGCACTACTAAAACTACTTGAAACGATAGATAGCATTAGCATTGGCAGTAGGTACAGGCATCTCTTCCCGCTCGAGCAGGTAAACCCGCCCGCCGTTCAGATGAGTGTGTACCGCTGCCAAATCAAGCAAATCACGGTCATTGGCTTCGTAAGTTTCGTGAAGGGTGGTTTCGTTCTTGTCCGGGTCAAATTGTCCAAATTGGTGCTCTCCTTTCCGCAGGAAAAGCGTTTCGACCTTTTGGTAGTAAGCGGCTGAGATGATATCGGGAATGGAGGCAGAGGCTTCTTCGGCTGCCATTTCCGCCCCAAATCGCTCTTTATCCGCCTCAAAAGTGACATTGAATTTGTCTTTGACAACTTCCCAGGCTTTCTCGTGCAGCAGTACAGGGTCATCTTGGTCGGGGTTGCCGCTTACGTTTTTGTCCATCAGATAAGGGTAGTCATTCACCTCCTTGTACAGCGGCAGCAGGTAGTCAACACAGGCAATCACCATAGGCAGCTTTTCGTCCTGCAGTATTTTCATCAGGCCGTCGTTGACATCCTTGAAGTACTTGCGGATATCATCCCGCCGGTCGTCTTCGCCTTGCCCTTGCCCGTGGTATACTGCGTTTTGCCCGCCTTCCGCGCCAACGCTATGGTGTTGAAGGTGTTCCCTCACATCAGATAAGTCGAAAATATCCTCCATGCTTTGGGGTGCCAAGTCGTCTATGTCAATGGGTGTGATGCTGTAGCGGTCTCCTTCAAAAAAGCGTATTTGATTTTGGCTGAGCGCCAGCAGGAAGAACTGGTTTTTCCCATTCAGCATGGGCAGCATCGGGCTTAGGTGGAACCGCTCGCCAACGTATACAAATTCATCGAAAGTGATGGGGAGAATTTCGTGGTGGAAGAAATCTGTACCGATGAAGGCCGCTAGTCCATCTGAGAGGTAAGACCAGAACTTTGGCTGATCTAAAAGCTTCCGCGCCGGTCGCAGGTAGGCATCAGCTTCTTTGTCCTTCATCCCGAAGCTCTGCAATTGCTGATGCGTCTTTTTCAGGGCGTTTTTGAACCGCAGTTGATCCTCTTGGTTGTGGGAAGACCGATAAGTAGGCACATAGATGGACACCAAAGGCGCCCCTTTGCGCTCATAAAGTTCTTTGAATTGTTTTTCGTTGATCATAATACGGTTTTATTGTCTGCTGTTAGGTTTTGTAGTTGAACTATAGCCAGCGTTCCAACCGGCTTCTACTTGATAGTATCTGCATTGTCCGGCAAAAGTTTGAGGCGCTGGCATTGTTTTGCGGTCCTTTAGGTGTACTGCTCTCGGTTGCGCCTTATGTACAGTACGATAAGCACAATCAGCAGCAGCGCAATGCCAATCCAGATGGCCGGTGTTTCATACCAGGCTGGCTCGTCTGCCGGCGTGAATTTTTGGTCGCTGTAGGGGCTGTCGCTTGAAGCAGGTGCCTGCGCAATCAGCCGTACGCTTTGTAAGCAGATAAAGCCTAGGAAGGCAAAAAGTCGTTTGTTCTTCATGCTTTGGATGAGTCTGTTTTTTATTGTTGAACGGGCTTGCGTTTGGGCTTCAGAACAATAGGCCAGCCGTGAGGTAGAGCACTTGGTTGCGGGACCTTGCGCTGTCGTCGTTGAAAGCATCACTCATTCCCCACTCGTGGTGGAGGTCAACGGTGATGCGGCCCAAGTCGATACCTACGCCTGCATTCAGCCCCCAGGTAGCTCGGTTGTACTCTACTTCCTCGTTGCCGAATACATTTTCATCGGTCTCTACCAAGAAAGTGGCGTTTGGCCCACCATACAGGCGCAAAGCGGTACGTTTGTCGCTTAGCAAATCAATGCCTACGAATAGCGGCAGTTTGAACCCCTTAATTTTGGTGTCGCGCTCGTCCAATACCACCTCAACCTCGTTGGTTTCGAAAATCTCTACTTCATTATTGATTTGGAAATAGTACAAACCTGGCTCGAAGTAAAATTGGTCGCCGAGCCGGATGGAAGCTCCCAGCTGAATACCGGCACGGGCATTAATTTCACGAGCATCATACTCCTCGTCTATTTGGGAGAAGTTAGCCCCCGCCCGCACATTTAAAAAGGACTGGGAAAAAGCGGCAGTCGGCATTGCCAATATCAGCACGGGGATCAGCCACAGGCTTTTCATATCTGTTTTCATTTTAGTCTTTTGAAAATCAACTCTTCAACGAACGCTAAGCGGAGCATGTTCGGTGAGCGAAAGCCAAACACCTGTGAGCGGATTTGCGTTTGTGCTATTTTATCATCAACTCGATAATCTCAGCGACTCATGCCCGTAGCGTTTAAAAATGTGAATTCCGAACACCTCAAAGCCTGTTTTCTCCGGGCGTATCAGCTGTATCCTAAGCTGCACAGCCATCTCATAGTAGTACGGCAGCGGCAGATGGAAAAAACAACCATGAATGCCCAGCCCATTCTGAATCGCTACTTTTTCGTGCGCAGCAGGCGGCAGTATCAGATCAATGTGAGCGACAACATGCATTTGCAGCACCGCATAAACATTCACGAGCTGCCGGAGGAGGTGCTGGTAGGGTGGTTTGCCCACGAGCTGGGGCACGTCTACGATTACCTGTACCGTTCCGCTTTGGGGATGATTCGATTCGGCCTAGGATACCTATGGTTTGCCAACTTTCGCACAGGAGCGGAACGCAAAGCGGATATCTTCGCTATAGACCGCGGCTTCGCCAAGCAGATTATTGCGACCAAGCAGTACATATTGGAGAAGTCTAATCTCCCAGACCGCTACAAAAAACGGATTGAGCTGTACTACATGTCTGCTGATGAAGTAGCGTTGATGGTTCAGGAAAAAGAGCGGGAAGAGCTGCGTATGGATCGGTTGTTTTGACCGAATCAAGGCATAGTCGGATCCTTCTGGCGAAATCGCTGGCGCTCCTTGAAGTAGGTCTCCATGAAATAGCTTATGCTTTTGTTGTACTGAATTGTAGCAAGTCTTTCATTTTGTCTTCCGGCATCACCCGCGGCATTTTGATCTGTCCGCCCTTTTTCTTTCGAGCTTCCAGCCACCCGTAGATGGCCGAGGGGGGCAACGCGCTGAGGCGAATGTCTTTCAGCGCCTTTTCCCGGGCAACGGCATAATTCTTATTGCGTTCTTGCAGCAGCTCGTCGAGCTTGCGGGCAGCCGAGCGTTCGTCGACATCCCCCTCAATAGCGATCACCCATTGGTGGCAGAAGTCACCCGCTTCGTCTTTTATAGCAGCTACTGCGTATTCGTTGATGGAGTAGCCCAAGGCATCGCTGAGTGCCCCGATGGCATCGTTCATTTTTTCCTCAGAAAGCTGAGAGCCGACTACATTCAAAAAGTACTTGGTGCGCCCGCTGATGCGTATCTCCATTTTTTCCAGATCAGTAAAGCGCACAGTATCCCCGATCATATGGCGCCATGCGCCGGCGGGGGTAGATACCAGCAGGGCATAGTCCTGTCCCTCTGATACCTTATCCAATGCATACACCTGGGGCTCCTCCAACATATTGCCCATAGCATCGAAGCCACGCTCATCAAAGGGGATGAATTCGTAGAAAATGCCCTGGCCGGTAGCCAGGCGCATATCCATAGTGCCGGGGCGGGCATTATAAGCGAAAAACCCTTCTGAAGCCAGATAGGTGTCCATATAAATGAGCGGCCGTTCCATGAGCGATTCCAGGCTTTTTCGGTAAGGCTCGAAGGCAACGCCGCCAGTAGCATAGAGGCTCAGGCTCGGCCAGATGTCGTGAATCGTATGGAGCTGATGGTAGCCAATAATTTCCCGGAGCATCATTTGTACCCAAGAGGGAATGCCCGCTAGGGCACCGATGTCCCAGTCCGGAGCAGCCTTGGCGATAGCCCGCACCCTGTCGTCCCAGTTGTCGATGCTGGCAATTTCCAGGCCGGGACGGTAGAAACCGCTGAACCAGCCGGGGATATTATTCGTGGTAATGCCGCTGATTTCCCCCTCGAGATGGCCGTGTGGATGGCGCTTGAGCTCGGCTGAGCTGCTCAGCATAAGGATTTCTTTCTCAAAAAGCTCGGTGGGCAGGTCGAATCGCGCCAGGCTTTCTGCCTGGGCTATGCCGACAGAACGGATGGATTCGAGCATGTCTTCCGTTATCGGTATCCGTTTGCTGGCCTTTCCGGTAGTCCCAGAGCTGAGCGCAAAAAAGTCAGGCTTCCCCGGCCAGGTAATGTCTGGCACTCGCTGTTGTTGATGCCACCACTGCTGGTGCATGCCGTGGTATTCAAAAATGGGCACTTCTTCCTGAAAGGCGGCGATTGGATCCGGAGCGCGGCGCAGTTTATCGAATTGGTAATAGATGCCGAAGGCGGTAGGCGCTGCTTTCTGGAGCAGCTTCTGAAGTTGTGCTCGTTGCTCTTCCACAGGATCGTCCTCCGAAGAGGTGAGCGTATGCTTCAGCCCAATCGCTGATTTGACAATGCTTCCTAGAATGGCCATGAAGTTCTTGGTTTGGTATGCTACTTAGAAAACGGCGCTGGCTCAGGTATGTTCGAGCCCAGCAGCTGCCCTGCAGGTATGATTTTTGTTGTTTGCCATGAGCAAATAGGGCAAGCTGCTGTTATACCGAAAAAAACTTGGAAGCCATCAATATCCATCCCAGCCGTATCAAAAGTTTGAACGAGCTGCCCTATCGATCCGAAGGCAGCTACGTACTCTACTGGATGCAGCAGTCTCAGCGCAGCCGCTGGAATCATGCACTGGAGTATGCCATACAGCGAGCCAACGAACTTGGCTGTGGGGTAGTGGTAGGATTCGGCCTGATGCCGGATTGCCCGGAAGCCAATGCCCGCCACTATACCTTTATGTTAGAAGGGCTGCAGCAGGTAGCTGAGGCACTGAACGAACGCAAGTGCAAATTTGTCTTGCGCTACGGCCAGCCTGCTGAGGTAGCCTTGTCGCTCGGCCAGGAAGCCAAGCTTATCGTCTGTGACCGGGCTTACCTGCGGCATCAGCGAGCATGGCGGCGGCGAGTAGCTGAAGAGGCTGGCTGTTCGGTGATGCAGGTGGAAAGCGATGTGGTAGTCCCGGTGGAGGCTGCTTCGGATAAAACAGAGTACGCTGCCCGCACCATTCGGAAAAAGCTGATGGGGCAGTACGAAGACTATCTCCAAAAGCCGGTAGCGGGCATGCCCGAAACGGATGGGCGTTTCTTGTCTCCTAAAGGAGAAGCCATCGAAGATATTCCTGCTATGATCCAGCAGATGGGCATCGACCATAGCGTACCCCCAGTCAGCGAGCACTTTCGGGGCGGGGAGCTAGAGGCTGCTGCAGTTTTTGAATCCTTCCTGCAAACGCATTTTGCCGAATACGAGGGCAACCGCAACCAACCGCAGACCGATAGCGTCTCCCATATGAGCAAGTATTTGCATTTCGGGCAGATTGCACCCGCAGCGCTGCTGCACTGGGTGCGGGAAACAAAACCAGCAGATGACAACCGGGCAGCCTTCGTGGAGGAGCTGCTGGTGCGCCGGGAGCTGTCCGTCAACTACTGTTACTTCACCGAAGATTACGACCAATACGAAACCCTGCCAGCTTGGGCGCTTCAGACCCTGGAGGAGCACGCATCAGACGAACGCGACCCTGCCTACTCCCTGCAGCAGCTCGAAGCTGCACAAACCCACGACCCCTACTGGAACGCTGCCATGATGGAAATGAAGCATACCGGCTACATGCACAACTACATGCGCATGTACTGGGGCAAACAGATACTAGCCTGGACCGAGCAGCCTAAGGAAGCCTTCGAGCGAGCCCTGTACCTCAACAATAAATACTTTCTGGACGGCAGGGACTGCAATTCTTTCGCTAATGTCAGCTGGCTGTTTGGCCGCCATGACCGAGGATGGACAGAACGCCCCATATTCGGAAAGGTGCGCATCATGAAGCAGCGTGGGCTGAAACGAAAATTCAAGCCCGATGCCTATGTGGAAAAGGTGGAAAAATTGACCGGCTTAAAAATTCCGAAAACTTAACCCGCCTGATGACAACATCGGGTCTTAAATCCATGTTAATAAACTGTATCGGGAACGATAGTGAACGCTATTTTGACTATTTTGCAGATTCCTGCAAATATTTAATCAGCGGGTTAAAAGCGGCTGGTGCCTCACACTTGCCAACCGACTTAACAATAGCTTCCAAAGCAGATTTACAAAAAGAGATAAAGCATAGGCTTGATGAAAAACTTTTTCCTCAACCGTCAGATCAACAAAATAGAGCGAGAGGGCAACGATGACTTCCAACAGATTCTTTCCTTTGGTGCGCGTTGCTACCCTACCCAAGAACTGCACGCCTTACTCCGCAAACTGGACAAAGAAGCACAACGAATGGCCTATTACCGAAGGCTCGTTTTTCTCATCGGTGGCTCTACCACCCTTTGGATTGCCTTCTGCTTCCTTTTCCAAAGCCTTGACTTTAGCGCCGGCATCTATTTCACACTGGCCTTGGTGCCATTGACCATCACAGCCTTTGGAGTAGGAAATGTCTACGTCAACCGCAAGTACAAAGCAGTCCGCGATGCCCACATTATAGAAAAAATCATCGTCGAAGAACTGGACCGCCGCCGAAAGGATGCCTCAATTTTCTGAACAGCGCCCTCTCAGCGGCGTTCGGATTTTGATGCTGAGTTCTTGAATGTATACCTGTACTCTTATTGCCCGTTGCTCCTCCGTAGAACTGTAGTTGGATAATTTGCGTTTTATCTTGCAATAACAACTCCTTACGGCAACGATAGATGAAGCAGCACGACTCAACAGTTTCTAATGCGGATCAGCAGCAAAAGCGCCTTTATCCAGCCTTCCGAACCGTCTTCGAATCCTTCGGGCTCGGTGTCATGGAAGTAACAGAAGACGGCACAATTCTCTCCGCCTCTCCTCAGATTGCAGAAGACCTCGGCTACGAATCCAATACTCTGCTCAATAAGCGCATCTTTGAAATCAATCCCCATCTTAGCCTGATCAGTTGGAAACGGCTCTGGCAAAAGCTGGAAAACAACCATAGTTTCGAGCTTAAGACAGAGCACATGACTGCCCGCGAGATGCTCTTCCCCGTCAAGTTGCAGGGAGTCTTGCTTCCTGAAAAAAAAGCAAGGCGCTGCTTAATAGGCATCAAAAACCTGATGCACGTCGACCGTTACCGCAACTTGCTCGACCTCGCCACTAAAGTGAGCAAGGTGGGAGGATGGGAATGGGATTTGGTCAATGACTCCGTGTTGCTCACCCAAGAAGTCTACGCGCTTCTGGGCATCTCGCCCGAGGAGCTGTCCTTGGATAATAAAGCAGCTTTCGAAACTTTCCTGGAGCAACGAATGCTGCCGCAGGAGTGCGAATCCTTCAAAAACCGGCTGCAATACGCCATTGAGAATGGCACATCCGTGGATTTTGAATTCATGCTCCGCCTGAGCGACGGCCAGTACAAGCGTATGGCAATCAATGCAGTGGCAGAACGCTCCGAGTTGCAGGCCATCAAACTCTACGGCACGCTACAGGATATTTCTGCATTCGCCGAGAAAAACGAAGACCTCTATCTGACCCGATTTACACTGGACCACGCCCAGGAAATGATCTTCTGGGAAACGGAAGACGGCCGTTTTCTGTACTCCAACGAAGCGGTCCAACGCTTGCTGGGGTACTCCCCGGAGGAAATGAAGCAGATGAATATTGAGGAGTTGGTTTACGGCTATTCCGAAGAGCACCGGGAGCAGTTTTGGCAAGAACTCCGGCAAAAGCGGGAAAGCGAGCTGGAAATCGAGCTGCGGGCCAAGGACGGCAATCCAGTGCCAGTGTATTGTTCTATGAGCCTGATACAGTTCAAAGAGCAGTACATCAACTGTGTTTTCGCCCGAGACTGGAGGCGTAAAAAAGCTCGAGACGAGCGCTTGCGCTTGTCGCAATTCACTATGGATCACGCTGTGGATATGATCTTCTGGGTGCGCGAAGACGGAAGCATTGCCTTTGTCAACCAAACCGCATACGAACAATTCGGGCACCAACGATTTGAGCATTGGTCAGAGGTTTTGCCCGAGCTGGATATTGCTGCCATTTGGCCAGAACTACAGCGCAGAAAGTTCTGGAATCAAGAGCTTACCTTACAAGATGAAGAAGGCACAGCCTGGCCGGTGGAAGTCTACCTCAATTACCTGAATTTCGAGGGTAAAGACTACGCCTGCGCTTTCCTGCGCGACATTTCCTACCGCAAACAGAAAGCTGCGGAACTGAAAGCAGCGCTGGAGAAGGTGCAGGAGCTGTCCCAACGGCTCCAACAAGAGAACACCTTGCTCAAAGAGGAAATTGAGCTGCACGACAATTTCCAGAATATCATTACCCAAGACCAGCGCTACAAGCAGGTGCTGCATCAGGTAGAGCAAGTGGCCGACACCAATGCCACGGTGCTCATCGTTGGCGAAACCGGGACCGGCAAGGAACTCCTGGCGCGCTCCATACGCAATCTGAGCCAGCGCAAAGAAGCACCTATGATAAAGGTGAATTGCGCTGCTTTGCCAAAGGACTTGATAGAAAGCGAACTCTTTGGCCACGAAAAAGGAGCTTTCACCGGGGCTCATCAGCAGAAAAAGGGCCGGTTTGAGCTATCGGACGGCGGGACCATCTTTTTGGATGAAGTAGGGGAGATGCCGTTGGGGCTGCAAACCAAGCTGCTCCGGGTGTTGCAGGAAGGGGAGTTCGAGCGGGTAGGCGGCACCGAACCCCAAACCGTAGACGTAAGGGTGATCGCAGCAACCAATCGCGACCTTAGGGAAATGGTACAGCGTGGAGGTTTTCGGGAAGACCTGTACTACCGCCTGAATGTTTTTCCCATCTACAACATTCCACTGCGGGAGCGCCGGGAAGATATTCCCCTCCTGATGCGGTTCTTCGTCCGAAAGTATGCCGAGAAGAGCGGTAAGAAAATAGATCACATCCCACAGGAAGCTATAGACCGGTTGATGAAGTACGAGTTTCCCGGCAATATCCGGGAGCTGGAGAATATCGTAGAGCGGGCCGTGATTCTGAGCCCGGGCAATTCCCTGAATATACTGGATAGTTTTAATGCCGAAGCCAGCCGTTCACTCGATGGCAGAGAAGACACTTTTAAACCTTTTGAAGAGATGCAGCGCGACTACATCATCGAGGCGCTGCGCCGCTGCAATTGGCGCATCAGCGGCCCCAAAGGAGCGGCTAAGCTGCTGCAGCTGAATCCTCGCACCCTGGCTTCGAAAATGCGCCGTCTGGGTATCCGCCGCAAGGATTTTATCGACAGCTGAAGAAGGAGAAAAATCGTCTCAGCGGCTTGCATTTGTCAAGCATAGCGGGCATCTTCAGGGCTGTATTGCTATGCTCTTCCTTTTCTGGCCCAAAAGGCTGAGCCATGATCAGTAGCATTGAATCGCTTCCCCAGTCCGATCAAGAGTTTTTGTACGATGGCATTCCTTACATCACCGTATGGGGGAGCCGGCTTTTAGATTACACATCCTTAAAACAACACCAATTATGAAATCAGCTACTTTACTGTCCTTTATTGCCTGTTTATTCCTGCTTCCAGCCTCGGTAGATGCCGCCGTCATCGTTAAGCCAGACAAGGCGGAAGGTAAAGAGCTTTCAGAAAGAAAAACAGCGGGAGAGGAAGCGATGAGCAAACGCGAACTGCGGCGGCACAAGCGAGAACTGCGCCGCGAAAAGCGTCAAGAGCGGCGGGCTGCCCGCCAAGAACTCCGGAAGATGGCCAGGGATATGAAGGAGGCTGGTTATTCGAATCGCTTTATACTGCTTGTTATCCTCGGCATTTTGGTGCCGCCGCTTGCCATGTTCTTCTACGATGGCTTATCGGACCGCTTCTGGATATCTTTGGTGCTTACCCTGTTGTTCTTTGTGCCAGGGGTGATTTACACTTTGATCGTTCTGTTCTCAGAAAATTGAGGGCAGCAGAGGGTTATAGAAAGCGGCTCGGCGGTCTTCGCCGAGCCGCTTTCCAAAGCAGCATAGGATGGTGCGCCTACGCCAGTGCCTTGTTCTTGGCGCGTTTGCGCTCGTGCTCCTTGAGCAGTGTCTTGCGCAACCGTATGGACGCCGGCGTTACTTCTACGTATTCGTCCTTTTGAATGTATTCTAAAGCCTCTTCCAGCGTGAAGACGCGGGGCGGAGTAAGTTTCATCTTGTCATCCGCGCCAGCGGAGCGCATATTGGTCAGCTTTTTAGTTTTGATAAGGTTGACGACCAGATCGCCCGGGCGGCTGTTTTCGCCAACCACTTGCCCTTCGTAGATTTCATCGCCGGCGCTTACGAAAAACTGCCCTCTTTCTTGCAGGTTGTTGATGCTGTAGGGAATAGCGGTGCCGGTTTCCATGGAAATCAGAGAGCCATTGATGCGTCCGGGTATGTCGCCTTTGTGTGGCTGAAATTCCAGGTAGCGGTGGTTCATGATCGCCTCGCCGGCGGTGGCGGTCAGCATTTGGCTGCGTAGCCCGATAATGCCTCGCGAGGGGATTTCAAAGCGTAGCTGCACTCTTTCGCCCTTCGGCTCCATGGTGAGCATGACCCCCTTGCGCTTAGTTATCATATCGATAGCAGTACCGGACATTTCCTCCGGCAGGTCGATGGTCAGCTCTTCAACCGGTTCGTGCAGCACTCCATCAATATGCTTGCTGATGACCTGCGGTTGGCCGATTTGCAGTTCGTATCCTTCGCGCCGCATGGTTTCCACTAATACGGCAAGGTGCAATACGCCCCGGCCGTACACGCGGAAAGAGTCCGCGGAGTCGGTAGGTTCAACGCGCAGGGCCAGATTGCGCTCCAGCTCGCTTTCCAAACGCTCTTTGATGTGCCGGGAGGTGACATATTTGCCTTCCTTACCAAAGAATGGAGAATCATTGATGGTAAACACCATACTCATGGTTGGCTCGTCAATGGCGATGGTCGGCAGCCCCTCCGGATGTTCAAAATCAGCAATGGTGTCTCCGATTTCGAACCCCTCGATACCGTATACGGCGCAGATCTCCCCAGCCTGCACTTCTTCTGCCTTGGTACGCTGAAAACCTTCAAAAACAAAGAGGTCTTTGATGCGGCTTTGTTCTACCTTGCCGTCTTTTTTAACCAGCGATACCGGCTGGCCGTTGCGCAGCCTGCCCCGGTTGAGGCGCCCGATAGCGATGCGGCCAATGTATTTGGAATAATCCAAGGAAGTAACCAGCAGCTGCGGGCTGCCTTCCTCCACCCTGGGAGCTGGAATGTGCTCCAGAATCGCATCCAGCAGAGGGGCAATATTATCCGTGGGCTCCCGCCAGTCCTCGCTCATCCAGCCAAACTTGGCGGAACCGTAAATGGTAGGAAAATCCAGCTGTTCTTCGCTGGCATCCAGGTTGAACATCAGATCGAAGACGGCCTCCTGCGCTTCGTCCGGCGTGCAATTTTCTTTGTCTACCTTATTGACCACAACGATGGGCGTAAGCCCCAGCTCTATGGCTTTTTGGGTGACGAAGCGCGTCTGGGGCATCGGCCCCTCGAAGGCATCCACCAGCAGCAGCACCCCGTCTGCCATGTTCAGTACCCGCTCGACTTCTCCTCCGAAGTCGCTGTGGCCCGGAGTATCAATGATATTGATCTTAACGCCTTGGTAGGTAATCGATACGTTTTTGGAAAGTATGGTAATGCCGCGCTCCCGCTCCAGGTCGTTGCTGTCCAGCATCAACTCACCGGGGGTTTCGTGATCGGCGAATAGCTTCCCCGCGAGGATCATTTTATCAACCAGGGTAGTCTTGCCGTGATCGACGTGCGCAATGATGGCGATGTTTCTAATGTCCATAAGTTTTAGCTCAAGCGCTATTGATTTGAAAAAGAGCGGCAAAGATAGGCTTAATAATCTGTATAAACTACCCTTGCTTGTTAATTAAAGAATAATCTTAACGAAGTTGAAAACTGTGAACGCTCATCTCGCCGTCCGTATCATTGGCAACCATATCTAAGTCGAGCGTACAGCGTTCGAATCGAAGCGCGTACTTCTTTAAGGTAAATCCCCGGCACAGTTCTCGCTTGTCTATAAGGCTAAGCCCTAGAAATGCTCCTACTTCTTCTTTGAACTCGGACATCCGCATCTTCGCCATTGCCACGACATTCCTGCGGCTGTTTTGATTGATGAGGTCAATGGTAAGGGCCAGCTTCAGCTTTCTCATGCTCGTAGCGTTTGGATGGCTCGGCAGTTATTTTGATGGTGTAACTTTGATTTTGGTAAAAAGTTGCACGCCAAGCGGCTATTTGATACAGAGGCGACAAAAAACGGCTCGGGGCATCCCCCAAGCCGTTCTCATACATCGATCCATTATTCATCTACCAAAGCAGAAACGGTTTGAAATGCAAGCATTCCGGCTCTCGTGTAGCTCAATCCACATTATCGTGCAGATAGGAGTTCCCGCCGTTGCTGCGCAGTTCGCCCTCCTCCTCATCGGAGATGGTCCACTTAGAGCGAGATTGCTTGCTCGAATCGGGCACCTCGTCCAGTGAGACCCCCCGGCGCAGGTAGGCCGGTTCGTTCTCCAACTCGATGATGGTTTGCGGGTTGCTCAGTTTCACGCGGTTATTGCGCAGGCGTTCGCGGCGGCGGCGTTCCTTTTCAACCCACTTTTGCCGGTCTTCTCCGGGCTGTTCCTGCCCTTCCTCTTTGGCGTAGGGTTCGTCGTAGGAATACCGGTTGCGGTACTTGTCAACGGTTTCGCGCACGTTGTCAAACTCGAAGGTCTGCGCGCTGTCAGGTTCAGAAGGCTCAAAGCCGATATCCGCCAGCCCCTTTTTGGGAGGCGGGTCCTGTTTTTTCGAAGCCTTCGGCTTGTCATCGTCCAGGGAGACAACCACCTTGTTGTCCTTGCCGACTTTCTCGGTTTTGGGGCCGCTGTGCTCAAAGCCAGTAGCAATGACCGTCACGCTGATCTTTTCGCCCAGCTCTTCATCGTAGCAATTGCCCCAGATCAAATCGGTGCCGAAGCCAGCTTCCTCCTGCACAAACTCGGTGATTTCGAAGATTTCATCCATCGTGACCTCTTTGGTGCCGGAAGAGATGTTGAGCAGAATGTGCTGTGCCCCTCTGATGTCGTTGTCCTCCAGCAAGGGAGAATGCAGCGCATCATCCACCGCCCGGCGGGCGCGGTCGTCTCCTTCCGCAGAGGCTGTACCCATAATGGCCACCCCGCTTTCCCGCATCACGGTATTGACATCCTCGAAGTCTACGTTTACGTATCCCGGCACGGTTATGATCTCTGCGATGCCCTTGGCGGCGGTCGTCAAGATATTATCAGCCTGCGCAAAAGCGTCAGAGATAGAAAGGTTGCCGTGGATTTGCCGCAGCTTGTCGTTGGAAATGACGATCAGCGTGTCCACATTATTTTTCAGCTCCTCCAGGCCATCGAAGCCCTGCGAGGTACGCCGCCGCCCTTCGAAGGTAAAGGGAAGGGTAACGATGCCTACCGTCAGGATATCCATCTCCTTTGCGGTCTTGGCGATGATCGGCGCGGCACCAGTGCCTGTGCCGCCCCCCATGCCAGCCGTGATGAATAACATACGGCAGTTGTTTTCCAAAAAGTGCTTGACAGCCTCTATGGACTCCTCACAGGCCATCTTGCCGATGTTGGGTTTAGAACCTGCTCCCCGGCCTTCTGTGAGATTAGGGCCCAGCTGTATGCGGGTAGGCACCGGGCTCAGTTCCATCGCCTGAGAATCGGTATTGCAGATCGCAAAATCTACACCAACGATGCCCTGCTTGAACATGTGCGTGACAGCGTTGCTGCCGCCGCCGCCTACGCCCAGTACTTTTATGATGGGGCTCTCATCTTTTGGCAAATCGAATACCATAACTGCTTGTTTTTTGTTCTGCTGGGCTTTCCTGCTGTACCCAACATGGTTTTTGAAGTATCAGCTGTTGTTCAAGTATTGCTGTAAAGCCTGAACAGCCGGCGCATCTGCCAGAGATGGCTGGCTGTTGCAAGCTTTGCTGGTTCAGAATTCGCGGTCCGGTTCGGATTCAAACCACTCCTTGGTGCGGCGGAAGAGCTGGTCGTACCAGGGCTCCGAGGGCGCTTTGTCTTCCTCTTCCTCCTCCTTTGCTGCCTGCTCCTGCTCTTCGGCAATGGGCTGCAGCAAGCCGGCTTCCAGGTCTTCCAAGCCCTTCATGAGCAGGCCGATGCCGGTTGCGTAGATCGGGCTGCTCAGCTGCTCGTGGTAGCCGTGTGCCAGGTGCTCTACCGGCGTTCCGACGCGCGTGCTCATGCCAGTATGGAACTCCGCCAGTTTGTCGATGTGGTTCAGCAGAGCGCCGCCGCCCGTCAGCACAATGCCTCCTATGAGCTTGCGCTCAAAGCCGGAACGGCGGACCTCCCAGATCACGTAGTCCAGGATTTCTTCCGCCCGGGCTTGTATGATGCGGGCCAGGTTCTTTTCTGCAATCTCTTTGTGGTCATGCCCGCGCAGCCCAGGTATGGAAATGATGCGGTTGTCGTACACCTCCTCTGCCAAGGCTGAGCCAAACTTGACCTTCAGCTTTTCCGCCTGCGGCTTCATCACCGTGCAGCCCTCCTTGATGTCCTTGGTGATCACATTGCCACCGAAGGGGATGACCGCTGTATGGCGGATGATGCCCTCCTGAAAGATGGTGATATCCGTGGTGCCGCCGCCAATGTCGACCAGCGCTACCCCCGCCTCCTTTTCCTCTTCGCTGAGCACTGCCGTAGCCGAAGCGATGGGCTCAAGGGTCATATTGGCCACCTTCAGTCCGGTGCGCTCCACGCAACGGTATATGTTGTTGGAGGCAGAAATCTGGCCGGTAATGATGTGGAAATTCGCCTCCAGGCGGATGCCCGACATGCCGATCGGGTCCGTAATGCCCTGCTCATTGTCCACTGTATACTCCTGCGGTATGACGTGCAGGATTTTGTCACCGGGCGGCAGTACCAGCTTGTACATATCGCTTACCAGCCGGTCGATATCGCGCTTGCTGATTTCCGTATGATCGTTGTCACGGGTCAGGATACCGCGGTGCTGCAGGCTTTTGATGTGCTGCCCGGCAATGCCGACCTGCACCACTTTGAATTCCTGCTGAGTGCCTCGCTGAGCCATCTCCACAGCTTCGGAAATTGCTTTTACGGTTTTTTCAATATTGGACACGACACCGCGCAGTACGCCCTCGGAGGCCACTTTCCCATAGCCAAGCACCTCGAGCTTGCCGTGCTTATCGCGGCGGCCAGCGATGGCGCATATCTTAGTCGTCCCGATGTCCAGGGCGACGATGATGTCCGATTTGTTTGCATTGGTCTCCATCATGGGCTCACAAATTTTGTAGTTTTCGCTAGAATCTGAGTTTATCTTCTTCCAATAACCTGCCCCTCGTAGGCTACACTGACTTCGCTGTAGCGTTGCCAGCCTTCGTAGGGCAGAGCTTCTTTGTAAAAAATCTTTAGCCGGCGCAACTTCTTGCGGGCGTTCTGAAAATTGCCAAACTCGATGGTATGGTTGCCGAGTTTGGGCACCAGGGTGATCTCCCCCCGATTGTCGAAGTAAATCTGCTCCGTCATCGGGGCAAGGAATTCATCCTTCAGGATGTATCTCGCCAGCAGAAATGCTTCCTTCAGGCGGTTGCGTTTGCGCTGAAGGAAGCGCTCCTCGTAGCGGGGCAAAGAGCCAGTCACCACCATCACCTTTGCAGTGAAGTGATCGGATAGCGGCATCTGCACCCCTTCCCGGTCGAGGTAGTAATTGAAGCCGTTGTTGTCCATCACCCGTAGAATAGGCTCCCGTGGTACAATTTGTATCTCCACTTTATTCTGCGCATTGACCAAGGCATCGGCATCGAGGATGAACGCCTCTTTTTCCAGCTCGTTCTCCAGGCGTTCCACGTCAATGGAGATGAGCGTACGCCCTTCCAGATGGTAGCCGAAGCTGCGCTCAATGGCTAGCCGGACCTTCTCCTCGGTCAGCAGGCTGTTGCCGTCTGGCAGCGGTTGTATGTCAATCAATACTTCCTCCACGGTGCTGCCCTCCTTGCGTTCAATGGCAGAAATGACCATGAGCAGGAAGATCGAAGCCAGGGCTACCCATCCTACACGCCGCAGCATCCGCAGCGTGTTAGCATCCAAATCCAGCAGTGATCCCTTAGCCATGATGCTTTCGTTTTTTAAAATACGCTTGCAATGGGCCCCGAAGCAGGTCAATATCGCCTGCTCCCAGGGTCAGCAATACTTCCGGTGCCCGTTGTTGGACAGCCTTCAGCACTTCCTCCTCACGCAGCAATTGCTTGCGCGGGTGGTTTATTTTTTTCAGCAGCATGCTGCTGTCTATGCCTTCGATCGGCGCCTCCCGCGCCGGATAAATGTCCAGCAGCAGGATGTCATCCAGCGCCTGCAAGGCGTGGGCGAAACCGTCGGCGAAGTCTTGGGTGCGGGAGAACAAATGGGGTTGAAAAATCCCCGTGATGCTCCGCTCCGGGTACAGCTGCCTTGCAGCGCCGATCGCTGCTCTGAGTTCCGAAGGGTGATGGGCGTAGTCATCGATGTACACGCCATCTGCCTGTCGGTAGAGGAATTCGAAACGCCGCCGTATCCCCCGGAAATCCCGGAGCGCCATTCGGAGGTCAGCCTCTTTGGCTCCCAATTGCCGGGCAATAGCGATGGCAGCGGTCGCATTTTCCACATTGTGCTGCCCGGGCAGGCTGAGCTGCAGGCCCTCCATCTTGTCCTCCGCTGAGCGGTAGTCAAAGGTAAAGTAGCCATTTTCAACCCGGACGTTTTCGCTCCGGTACAGGCCATCTTCGATGCCGAAGGTGGCTATACCAGGAGCATCTCCCAGCGCTTCCGCCCAGTTGTGCTGCACCAGCAGGCTGCCGCCCTGCTTCAGGCGTTGGGCGAAAGCCCGGAAGCCCGTCTCGTGCAGGCCCTCCAGGGTGCCGTAAATATCGAGATGGTCGGCATCCATAGAAAGGATGACGGCGATATCCGGTGCCAGTTGCAAAAAGGAGCGGTCGTACTCATCCGCTTCTACCACTACCCAATCAGATTGCCCCTTCACAAAGTTGGAGGAGAAATCCAGGGCAATACCTCCCAGAAAGGCGCTGCAGTCGATGCCGCAGGCGCGCAGCAAGTAGGCCGTCAGGCTGGCCGTAGTGGTTTTGCCGTGGGTGCCGGCTATGGCGATGGCTTTCATGCTGCGGCTGATGAGGCCAAGCACTTCCGCCCGCTTTTTCATAGGGGCCCCCTGCTCCCGGAAATACTGCAGCTCTGCATGGCTTTCGGGCACAGCCGGCGTGTAAACCACAAGATCGACCCTGTCGGGAATTTGCCCAATGTCCTCTGTATAATGTATGTCAATGCCTTCAGCTGCCAGCGTTCTGCACAGCTCGGTTTCCGTTCGGTCGTAGCCGCGTACCTGCAAGCCCCTGCCGTTGAAATAGCGGGCCAGGGCGCTCATGCCGATGCCGCCGATGCCGACGAAGTACACGCTATGTAGGTCTTTCAATTCCATTATTGTCCTTTGGCCAGCCGCAGCACCTCCTCGGCGATCCGGCCGGCGGCATCCGGCAGGGCACCCTTCCGGATATTCTTGCTTAGCTTTTCGCGGCGCGCTTCGTCCGCCAGCAGCGCCAGAGCTTGCTCCATGACCTTATCCCTGGCTTCATCATCGGGCAGCAGCACGGCTGCACCCTTGTCCGCCAAAGCCCGGGCGTTTTTGGCCTGATGGTCCTCCGCTACATTAGGGGAGGGGATAAATATGGCTGGCTTGCCGGCAAATTGCAGCTCCGATATCGTCAGGGCACCGGAGCGGGCAATGATCACGTCCGCCATTGCGTAAGCCAGGTCCATTCGGTCGATGAAGGCGCTGGCCTGCACATTGGGTAGCCGGGCGGTTTCGCCCTGCCCGAAAGTCGCTTCGTACAGCTGGCCGACCTGCCAGAGCAGCTGCAGATCGGAGCGTTGCCGCAACGCCCCGGCATTAGCTGCTATTGCCTCGTTGATGGAGCGAGCCCCCAGGCTGCCGCCAAAAACAAAGACGATGGGACGCTTGGCATCGAAGCCAAAGTGAGCAGCGCCTTCCTCGCGGCTGGCGGTATTGCCCTGCAGGGCTTTCCGCACCGGGTTGCCGGTCAGCAGCAGTTTCTCTCTTTTGAAAAACCGCTCCATGCCTTCGTAGGCCACGCATATCCGGTCCGCCCGCTTACCCAGCAGCCGATTGGTGATGCCGGGATAGGAGTTTTGCTCCTGTATCAGGCAAGGTATGCCGTGGCTGGATGCCATCTGCAGCAGCGGCCCGCTGGCGTATCCGCCAACGCCCACCGCAACATCCGGCTTGAAGCGGCTTACGATCCGATTCGCCCGCCACAGGCTGCTCGCCAGTTTAAGCGGGAAAAACAAATTGCGGACCGTCAGCTTGCGCTGAAAACCGCTGATCCAGAGCCCTTCGATGGGATAGCCCGCTTTCGGCACTTTTTCCATCTCCAGCTTCCCCTTGGCCCCTACGAATAGCAGCTCGGCTTGCGGCTGCCGTTCTTTGATGGCATCCGCTATGGCTATGGCCGGGAAAACGTGGCCTCCGGTACCGCCGCCGGATATGATTATTTTAAGTCGTTTATTCATTCATCCTTGTATGGTTTCCGGGGTATAGGGCCATTGCTCAGCCTCGCTGGCCAACAACCCAAATTCCAAATTTTTCAATACTGGCCGTATCATCAGCTAGCTTACCGACTCAATGTACTTGCTGACACTGAGTATCATCCCAAAGGAGATGCAGGTAAACAAAACCGAGGTGCCGCCCATGCTCAGCATAGGCAGGGTGACTCCCGTGACTGGCACGAGGTGCACCGCCACAGCGATATTGACGAACGCCTGCATAATGAGGCTGACGCTCAGCCCGATGACGAGCATCGCACCAAAGGCCTTCGGGCTCTTGGTGACGAGCCGGGTAGCCCGGAAAAACAGCAGCACATAGAGCAGCACAATTAGGGTGCCGCCCAGTATACCGTATTCTTCCACTATGATGGCGTATATGAAGTCGGCGTAGGAATAGGGCAGGTAGTTCCGTTGAATACTGTTGCCCGGCCCTTCGCCGAACCATTTCCCGTTGGCAATGGCAATCTTCGCTTGTTGGACCTGATAAGCGCCATCTGGCTTGTCGACGAACTCCCGCACCCGGTTCACCCAGGTTTCGGAGCGAACTACTTCTGGGAAAAACTCCCCGAGCAGGATCAGGCCGGCAAAAACCACCACGCCCAGCAGGAAAAGCAAGGCGATGTACTGAACGGCTACCCGGCCTACAAACATCATGAAGATGCAAGTAAAAAAGAGCATAATGGCGGTAGACAAATCCGCCGGCGCTATCAATCCGCAGATGATGAGCACCGGAACAATTATCGGTACGAAGGCCGACTGGAAATCTTTGATGTAATCCTGCTTTGAGCTGATGGCCCGAGCAACGTAGATGATCAAGGCCAGTTTGGCAAAATCCGACGTCTGAAACGTTATTCCGACGAAGGGCAGGCTGATCCAGCGGCGCGCTTCGTTGATGTCCGCCCCGAAAGCGATGGTATACACCAGCAAGGGGATGGAAATCACCAGGAGCACCGGGGCAGAACGCGAGTACTTCATGTAATGCATCAGGTGGGCCAGGTAAGCCAGGAACAAACCGCCCGCCAGAATCAGGAAGTGCTTCACCAGGTAGGCTTCCGTATTGCCGCCCATGTTCTTATACGCCAGGGTGCCCGTTGAGCTGTATACCCCCAGGACGGAGAAAATGGACAAGACCGCTAGTATGGCCCATATGGCTCGGTCGCCTTTCAGTTCTGCATATATCCTCGTGCCTATTGACATAATTTAGTTTTCGGGCTTTCTGCCCGATTTTAACGCTTCGACAGCAGCTTTGAACTGCTCGCCGCGTTGTTCGTAATTTTTGAATAAATCGAAACTGGCGCAAGCCGGAGACAGCAGTACGGTTTCTCCTGCTTTTGCTATTGCCGCCGCTTGCGCAACGGCTGCTTCTGCGGAGCGGGCTTCCCGCAATTCTTCTACCTGGCCAGCGAAAGCTGCTTTCAGCTTTTCGTTGTCGATGCCAAGGCATACCATAGCCCGCACTTTTTCTTGTACCAGGGGCAGCAAAGCGGCGTATTCATTGCCTTTGTCCTGCCCGCCGGCGATCCAAACCACCGGCTGTTGTACAGCGCCTAGCGCGTAGTAAACAGCATCCACATTCGTGGCTTTGCTGTCGTTGATGTACTCCACGCCGTTTATTTTGCCTAAAACTTCCATACGGTGCGCGACCGGCTCGAAGGTTTCCAGGCCGCGCTGCAGCAAACTCGGTTCAGCCCCCCATAGCAAAGCCGCCCGTACAGCGAACAGTGCATTCATGTGATTATGGGTGCCGCGCAGCTTCGTAGGCTGCAGCTTAAAAGTGGCCCCCTCTATTGCAAAGCGCTCCTCCTGCAGCATGCCGCTGTGAAGCGGCAGGCAGCGGGCTTTGATGTCGTGCTCGGGCAAGAGCGAGAGGATGTTGGGGTCATCGGATTTGTACAGAAAAGCATCCTCCGGGCCCTGGTTCATGGCAATTCGGTACTTCGCCCGTATGTAGCGCTCCATCTCGTAGCCGTACCGGTCTAGATGGTCGGGGCTGATGTTGAGAATCATGCCAATATCCGGCCGGAACCTCAGGATGCTGTCCAGCTGAAAACTGCTGATTTCCAGCACATAGTAAGGATGCTGCCTTTCGTACAGGCAACGGGCAAAGCTCTTGCCTACATTCCCCCCCATAGCAGCCTCAAAACCTGCTGTTCGCAGCAGGTGGTGCGCCAGACGGGTGGTGGTGGTTTTGCCGTTGCTGCCGGTGATGCCCATGATTTTGCCTCCTTCATTGTACCGGCTGGCGAATTCAATTTCGCCGATGACCGGCATGCGGGAGCGCAATTCCTGCACCAGCGGCACCTCATCCGGTATGCCGGGGCTTTTGATGGCTTCATCGGCTTGCAGCAGCCGTTCCCGATTGTGTTGTCCCTCTTCGAAGGGAATGCCGTGGGCGGCTAACTCTTCTTGGGCCGCCGGAGCGATCTTGCCCCGGTCGGAAACGAAAACGCTATGTCCTTTTTGTTGAGCGAGCAAAGCGGCACCCAGGCCACTTTCCCCAGCTCCGAGAATGACTATGTCCATAAATCTTTAGGTGCAATAGTTGACAAGGCTTAGCCGGCTTCGGCCACTCCTTGCTAATTCTGTGAAGGGAGTCTGCAGCCGCAGCGCTTACCGGATTTTAAGGGTGATGATGGTTAGCACTGCGAGCAGTATACCGATTATCCAGAAGCGGGTTACGATCTTCACTTCCGGCATGCCTTTCTTCTGATAGTGGTGGTGCAGGGGGGACATCAGGAAAATGCGGCGCCCCTCTCCGTATTTCCGTTTGGTGTATTTGAAATAACTGACCTGTAGTACAACGGAAAGGTTTTCGATAAGAAAAATGCCGCACAGCAGCGGGATAAGCAGCTCCTTTCTCAGCAGTACAGCCAATGCGGCGATGATGCCGCCCAGGGTCAGGCTGCCCGTGTCCCCCATAAAAATCTGAGCGGGGAAGGAGTTGTACCACAAAAAGCCCAGGCAAGCGCCTACGAAACAAGCGCTAAAAATAACGAGTTCCCCAGTTCCCGGCAAGTGCAGTATGTTGAGATAGTTGGCCGCTATGGCATTGCCCGAAACGTAGGCAAAAATGCCGAGGGCAGCGCCGATAATACCTGATACGCCAGTTGCCAGGCCATCCAGGCCGTCGGTGAGGTTGGCGGCATTGGACACAGCGGTCACGATGAAGATGACCAGCGGCACAAACAACAACCAAACCCAGCGCGAGGCTTTTTCCAACGGCAAAGGCAGCAGCCAGGCGTAATCGAAACGGTTGCCCTTGAGGAAGGGGACGTTCGTCAAGTTGGTTTTGTAATCCGCTTTGTCTGTCGGCCCAGGCAGCAGGCCTCGGTCGGCGGGGATGTCGATGGTATCGCCCACCAATTGCGTGTAGCCCAGTGCCCCGGCTTCTTCCACTTCCATGCGCACTACTACATCCTCGTGGGCAATCATGGTCAGGGCAATCAGAAGCCCCAAGCCGATTTGGCCCATCACCTTGAAGATGCCTCGCAAGCCCTCTTTGCTCTTCTTGAAAACCTTGATGTAGTCATCTACAAACCCGATGGCCGCCATCCATACGGTGCTGACGATGAGCAAGACGATGTACACGTTTTGCAAATCTGCCAGCAGCAGGCAGGGCAGCAGGATCGCCATGATGATGATGACCCCTCCCATGGTAGGCGTGCCTTGCTTCTGCTTTTGGCCCACCAGCCCGAGGTCGCGCACGGTTTCCCCCACCTGCAAGCGATGCAGATAGCGGATGATGCGCCCCCCGAAAACCATGGAGATGATCAGCGAAAAGATGGCTGCGATACCCGCCCGGAAAGTGATGTACTGCACCAAGCCAGCGCCCTTGAAGTCGCCAAAGGTTTCGACAATCCATTCTACAAGAGGAAGAAGCATAGAGCAGTGAGGAGTTGAAAGATGAAAAATGAGCGACAAAAATATAAATTCCCCAGCGTAAAGGCTGGCAATGTAGCCCTTTGAACTTGAAAAGGCTCCGCTATTCCTCCAGAGCTGCCGCCAATACGGCTTTGTCATCGAAGGCAAAGCGTTCGCCTTGGATCTCCTGATACTTCTCGTGCCCCTTGCCTGCTACCAGAACGATGTCTCGCCCCTGTGCCAGCTTAGCAGCGGTGCGGATGGCATCCCGCCGGCTTACGATGGTCAGTACCTTGCGAGTATCCCCGCTTGGAATGCCCTCCCACATTTCGGCGAGAATGCTTTCCGGATCCTCGTTGCGGGGGTTGTCCGAACTTAGGATCACCTGATCGCTGTAGGCTGCCGCTGTACGTGCCATAAGCGGCCGCTTGCCCCGGTCCCGGTTGCCGCCGCAGCCCACTACGGTGATGATCCGGCTGTCGGCTTCGCGCAGGGCTGTGATGGTGCGCAGGACGCTCTCCAGAGCATCCGGCGTGTGCGCGTAGTCAACGATACCGATGCAGTCCTTGCCTGGTACGCGGACCTGATCGAAGCGCCCTTCTACCGGCCCCAGCTCACTGAGGGCAGTAAGGGTTTCCATCTGATCCTGTTGCAGCAGCATGGCAGTACCGTAGGCCGCCAGCAGATTGTAGGCGTTGAACTCGCCGATCAAACGGCTGAAGACCTCCTGCCCGTCTAGCTTGAGTTTCAGCCCAGCTATGCTGTTTTCCAGGATCTTGCCCCGGAAGTCGGCCATCGAGCGCAGGCTGAACGTCAGGCGCCGGGCAGCGGTATTCTGCAGCATGACTTCGCCCCGTTTGTCGTCAGCATTGACGAGGGCGAAAGCTGTTTTAGGCAAAATGTCAAAGAACGTTTTTTTAGCTTCAATATAGGCTTTGAAGGTCTTGTGATAGTCCAGGTGGTCGCGGGAGATATTGGTGAAAATACCTCCGGCAAACTGCAGCCCGGCGATCCGCCGCTGATGAGCGGCGTGGGAGCTGACCTCCATAAAAGCGTAGTCGCAGCCGGCTTGCACCATTTCCCAGAGCAGCCGGTTGATGGACAGCGCATCTGGGGTGGTATGGGTAGCTTCTGCCACGGCAGTGCCGATGCGGTTGTGCACGGTAGACAGCAGGCCGGTTTTGAAGCCGAGCTTGGTGAACAACTCGTGCAGCAACGTCACGGTAGTGGTTTTGCCATTGGTACCCGTCACCCCTACTAACTGTAACTGCCGAGAGGGATGCTCGTAGTAGGCATCCGCTATCTGCCCCAGCGCCGTTGCGCTGTCGGGCACTTGCAGGTAAGTTACCCCTGTTGTGAAGGCGGGCGGCCAATGCTCCAAAACGACCGCAGTTGCCCCCCGCTCAATGGCCATGTCGATATAGGCGTGGCCATCGGTTTGCGTGCCGCGCAAGGCGGCAAAGAGGCTGCCTGGCCCGACTTTTCGGGAATCCAGGTGTATGTTCGTGATTTCTTTCTCCAGCTCCCCTTTGGAAGCCAGTACATCGAGCGGTTCAATGAGGGCAGTAAGGGATGTCCGCATTTCGCTTTTGTTTTATCTGGCCGGCACCTAATGGGCACCAGTTCCCTGTGTGTTGGTTGACCGATTACCGCAGGTATAGCTTAATAGACTGCCCGCGTATGGGGGTGCCTGGCTTTATGGATTGCCGGGCCACCTTCCCTACGCCCTCTACGGTAACTTTTAGTTTTTCGTTTTCGAGTACATGCAGCGCATCCCGCAGGCCCAGCCCGATGACATTAGGCACCACATCTTCCGGTATCGTCCGGCGTTCCATAAACAAGCTGTCGGAACGGGGCCGAAGAACCGCGAGTGGGGTCTTTGGCTGCCCGTAGGCGGGAATATCCAGGTAGGATAGCACCTTTCGGAAATCTTCCTGATCGCCTATGCTGAAGCCGGGCAGCTGCTCGGTGGAGAGGGCCTGTGGCGGCGCTTCGTTCAGGACGGGGTGCAGCCCCACTTTGATGCGGTGGATGTTGTCGGCTATTTCCCGGAAAACCGGGCCGGCAACATCGCCGCCGTAGAACCCGCCTCGCCTGGGCTTGTTGATCACCACTATGCAGGAATACTTGGGCTGCTCGGCTGGGAAATAGCCTACGAAAGAGGCTTGGTGCCCGCCGACGCGCGTACCCCGCGTACCCCGCTTGTAGTTGACCTGAGCGGTGCCGGTTTTGCCGGCGAAGCGGTATTTGTCCGTGTATAGCTCATTGGCAGTGCCCCGCTTGCCTTCTACCACGATTTCTAAAAGCTCTTGCAACTGCTCGATAGCTTGGCGGGAAGCGATGCGGCGGTCGATAACGGTAGGGTACCGCTTCTCCACGGTTTCGCCTTGGCGTTCTATAGCTGAGACCAGATACGGACGCATCATTTCGCCTGCGTTGGCGACTGCGTTGTAAAAGGACAGCAATTGCAGCGGGGTGAGCTGCAGTTCGTATCCAATCGACATCCAGGGCAGGGTAGTGCCGCTCCAGTCATCCTCTTCGCTGTAAGCTTCTTTGATGTAGGGGTTGGCTTCTCCTTCTATCTCGATGCCGATGGGCTGATCGAGGTGGAACTGCTTGAGCCGTTTGACGAACCGGGCAGCCCCTTCCTTATCGTTGGCTTCGTTTTTGTCGCCGTAGAATCGCTCCACCGCTTTGGCGATGCCTACGTTCGAGGAGATTTCGAAAGCTTCCCGCAGCGTGATGGTGTCCATCCGGTAGCTGTAGGGGGAGGCATCCTCCATTTCTTCTTCGTAGAATGCTGCGCGGCCATTGTAGATGCGCACGGAGTCATCCAACGCTAAGAACTCGTCTTCCAGCAAAGCGAGTACGGAGGCTGCTTTGAAGGTGGAGCCAGGCTCTGAAGCGGTACCGACGGCGTAGTTGTAGGTTTCCCACCAGCCTTGTTCGGTACGGCCTAAGTTGGCGATAGCCCGTATGGCGCCGGTTTCTACTTCCATTACTACGGCGGTCCCCCAGGCTGCATTGTGCAGGTTGACGGCCCGGCTGAGCGCTTCTTCAGCGATGTCCTGAATGTCCAGGTCCAGTGTTGTGACCACATCGTCGCCGCTTTCCGGCTCAATGACGGTGAGGTCGTCAACCGGCATCCAGAGGTCTTTCTTGGGGTCTACGCAAATCATCAGCTGCTGCCCTGGTTGGCCGCCCAGCGTTTCGTTGTAGTAGCCTTCCAGCCCTACCGGTTTGGCGTTGTCGCGCACGTAACCGATGGTACGCTGGGCCAGGATGCCAAAGGGGCGTTTGCGCTCGCTTCGTTTCTCGGCGATGAAGCCGCTGCGGTTGCGGCCCAAGCGGAATAAAGGGAAATTTTCAATGAACTTTTTCTCCGCGTAGGAGACTTTGCTTTTCAGGCGGATGTGCCGGTCGTTGCCTTCCCGCAGGCGGATCAGGTAGTCTCGCGCTCCGCCTACGGTGTAGTCTTCCAGCACATAATAGGCCAGGCAATGCGCCAGGGTGTCTAGATTGCGTTCGAAATCTTCCTCCGATGCCGCCTGGGCATCGAAGTAGAGGTCGAAATAGGGGATAGAAGTCGCCAGCAAGTTGCCATCAGCCGAGAGTATGTTGCCTCGGTCGGCCTCCACCTTTCGGTAGGCCAGGTATTTGGCCTTGCCTTGCTCGCGCCAGCGCTCTCCTTCGAAGATGCCGATTTGAACGCTGCGGTACACCAGTGCAATAGCCACCGGTACGATGATACCGAAGAGCAAAAAGTAAACCCGAACCAGGACTTCATTTTTGATGTCCATTAATCGTTAATTCTGTAGGCTCCTTCACTCACCTGTATGCGCTTCAGCGCCCCCG
Source organism: uncultured Phaeodactylibacter sp. (assembly GCA_964397205.1). Classification (GTDB taxonomy): domain Bacteria; phylum Bacteroidota; class Bacteroidia; order Chitinophagales; family Saprospiraceae; genus Phaeodactylibacter. The sequence goes on from CAYNIT010000005.1 coordinate 37,557, forward strand.
TTTGCGGGCGCAAGCCAGTTTTCCGCACCCGCTCCGCTACCTCTGAGCGCTTGGCGTTGTACATGTTTTCTGATTGAAGGGACATATAGTACCAGCGCATCTCTTTCAGCTCTTTGCGCAGGGTTTGGATTTCCCGCACGTTGCGTTCAGCAAGGTGTGCATTGGATATATAAACCGTTGTAAGAAAGCCGAGGAAAAAGGTGAACAGGAGGTTGTTCATGAGGAATTTGGAACCCCACGCGCCTACATCCAGATAGTCCTTAAATCCTTTGCTCTTTGCCATGATTTATGCCTTTTTCTCCCCGATGCGGAGCTTAGCGCTGCGCGATCGAGGGTTGGTTTCTTGTTCTTTTTCGTCCGGCACCAATGCTTTTTTAGTAAGTAGCCGGAAAGGGCGATATATATTGCCGTAGAAGTCTTTCTCCTGACGGCCTTCCACATTGCCCGATTTCAGAAAGTTCTTCACCATCCGGTCCTCCAGCGAGTGATAGGAGATGGCCACGAGCCGGCCGCCCGGCCGCAGTACCTCCAGTGCTTGCTGCAGGAATTCTTCCAGCGCTCCCATTTCATCATTCAGCGCGATGCGCAATGCCTGAAATACCTGAGACAGGTAGCGCGCCCGCTGCCCTCTGACCATTGGTTCCAGTATGGCCAGAAAACTGCCGATGCTGCTGATGGGCCGCACTTGCCGCTCAGCGACGATACGCTGGGCAAGCGTCCGGGCGTTGCGCACTTCTCCGTAGCGGCTGAACAACTCCTGCAGCGCCTCGGCGGACAAGCGGTTGACCAAGTCGGCAGCGGTTGCTTCCTGGCTTTGATTCATCCGCATATCGAGCGGAGCATCAAAACGGTAGGAAAACCCCCGTTGCGCTACGTCCAGCTGATGCGAAGATACCCCCAGGTCGGCCAGAATACCGTCCACTTGACGCCATCCATGCAGCTTCAAAAAGCGCTTGAGCAGGCGGAAGTTGTGATGGATGAACGTAAAACGCTCATCTTCGGGTACGTTGCTCAGCGCGTCTTCATCCTGATCAAATCCTACCAGCCGCCCTTTGGCGGACAGGGCTTCTAAGATCAGCCGGGAATGGCCGCCGCCGCCAAAGGTAGCGTCAACGTAAACACCATCCGCGTCTGTAACCAGCCCCTCGATGCAGGCTTTCGCCAGTACGGGTACGTGGTAAGCCATTAGGATTCCTTTTTTCTATCGGCTTTGCCCAATACTTCTTCTGCCAGATCGGAGAAATCTTCCGGCTCCTCATCCAGCAGCGACTCGTATTGGTCGGCCGCCCATATTTCAATTCTGTCGTTGTAAGCCGACAGGACTACTTCTTTGTCGATGCCAGCGTACTCCAGCAACCGCTTGGGTACGAGGATGCGGTCCGCCCCGTCCAGGCTTATTTTCTGGGCACCGCGGTAGAAGTAACGTACAAATGCCCGGTTTTTCTTGTTGTAGAGGTTCAGTTGGTTGATCTCGTTGGTGATCCGGTCCCAAACTGTTTCCGGGTAAAGCATCAGGCAGTTTTCAAATCCGCGGTTGATGACGAAAGACAGTGCCTCGGCATCCCCGAGCTGAGCGATGAGCCCGCTTGGCATCCGCATGCGCCCTTTGGCGTCTATTTTGCACTCGTATTCGCCTAATAACTGCTTGACATTCACTTCTACAGGTAGTCATTTATTCAAAAGTATTACTTTTTGACACCTTTTACCACTTTTTACCACTTTTTCTGATTAAAAAGTTCCAGCTTTAACTCTTGAATATCTGTTTTTTGTGCTTTGTCACCAAATAGATGCTATTTTTGTTTTTAATTTGCGAATATTGCTGAAAGCCGCTTTGAAAAATCAGCCCATTTTGCTTTTTCGGCCTTTCCGTTTTTTCCCACTTTGCTACACGGTTTCCCTGAAATTGCGATCAAATTCCCATGAGTGCTACAGGGAATAGGCTCTTTTCGCTCGAAAAAATGTTGCTTTACGTCGAAGGCATGGTATATTTAAGCAGTATAGCTGTATCGTTGCAGCGGAAAAAGAGATCACCGGCGTTCATGGCAAAAATTGAGGAAAAAAAACTGCTGGATCGTTTGAAGGCGGACGACCGTTCCGCTCTTCGCGATATGTTCAAGCATCACTACAGCATGGTGTGCCAGGCTATTTTTCGCTTTGTACGCGATGAAAGCACGGCTGAAGATTTGGCGCAGGAGGTCTTCTTGCGTTTTTGGGAGAAGCGCCATAGCATTGATGTAGCTTCTTCCTTGCCGGCTTACCTTCGCAGGATGGCGGTCAATGAAGGCCTTGGGTACCTGCGCAAAATGAAACGCTGGGATCAGGATGGGCTGGAGCCCGGGCTGGAAGCGGGCGATGAGCGCAGCGGGGAAGAGCATTTCCTGCAGGGAGAGCTGGAAGACAACATCACAAGCGCCATCAATGGCCTGCCGCCCCGCTGCCGAGCTGTCTTTCAACTGAGCCGTTTCGAAGAATTGACCTACCAAGAGATAGCCGATCAGATGGGCATTTCAGTAAAAACCGTAGAGCATCAGATGGGTAAAGCCCTGAAAGTGCTGCGTGAGCGCCTGCGGCACTATTTGCATCTACTGCTGTAAAAAATCTGCAGACGGAATAGGGGAGGAGCCGGCGGGCGTACATCTTGTACTCGGAAATGGAATCAAAATATGGAGCAAAGCTACTACCTGGAATTGATAGGGATGTACCTGACGGGGGAAATTGGCCCGCAGCGTAAAAAAGAGCTGATGGAATGGGTAGCAGCTTCCGCGGAGAACCGGTCCTTTTTCGAAGAAACGGTCCGGCTGTGGGAAGCTGCCGATTGCGATGAAGTCCCCTCTTTCGAAGGAAAAGCTGAGCAAGCCTGGCGAGCGCTTTCGCCTCAACTTACAAATGGCGGCAGCGGCGGAAAGCTCATACAGATGCCTTCTTGGCGGGTGTTGCTGCGGTACGCAGCGGCTGTGTTGCTGCCTTTAGCGCTGGTGTACGGGCTTTACGCCACCTTGGCGCCCTCCACCGCCGGTACGCCTGCTGTGGTGGAAGTCCGTACAGCTGCTGGAGAACAGCAAACGGTAGTTTTGCCAGATAGTAGCCGGGTAGTTATGAACGAGCGTACGGTTTTGGCCTACTCCGAGGCCTTTGCCGAGCGGCAGGTCAAGTTGCAGGGCGAAGCCTTCTTTGAGGTCAAAGAGCGGGAGGAGCAACCCTTTGCGATCGTTACCGGAGGAGCGGAGACGGTAGTTTTGGGCACCTCCTTCAATGTAAGGGCTTATCCGGAAGAGCCCGAAGTCGCCGTGAGCGTAGAAACCGGTAAGGTGCTGGTAAGGGAGAAGTCGGGGAACAGTAAGGTCTTGCTTAGGCCGGGAGAGTCGGGGGTTTATAACAGAGGCAACCGTTCCGTGCAAGCAAGCAGGCTTACAAATGCATTGGCCTGGAAAGAGCAGGAGCTGGTTTTTGAGGGTACGAGGCTTTCTGAAGTGGCGGAAGTGCTGAAGCGTTATTTTGGCCGGGAGGTGCGTGTATCTAATGACGCGCTGGGCCGCTGCCGGTTCAACGGCATTTTCGAAAACCCCAAGCTAGAACAGCTGCTCGAATACATCGCCTTCACCATGGAAGTGGAGGTGGTCAAACAAGATGGAGGGTATCTTCTGAAAGGAAATGCTGCATGCCAATGAAAAAGAGTCAGGCTATAAAAACAGCAATGATACTGCTGAGCTTGCTGCAGGCCAGTTGGCTGTTGCCAGCTCAGGGGCTGCAGCGATCCGTAAGCCTGCGCATCGTCAACGAGCCCCTGCAGGAGGTTTTAGCCGCGATGGAAGCCCGTTACGGCCTGCAATTTTCCTATAGCCCTGACTTGTTGCCGATGCAGCGCCGGCTGAGCTTTGAGCTGCGCCAGGAACCACTGAAAAAGGCATTGGACGAAATATGTTCGCAATTGCCGGTGGCTTACAAAGCTATTGGGCTAAGAGTGTTGCTAAAGCCAGGAGAAAAAACGAATGAACAGTTGAGCCAGCTGCCGCGCCGCCGGCCAGAACCGAGGCAGAGCAGCCCCATATATCCGCCTTCACCCGGGCAGGCAGCCGAAAGGCAACGCTTGAGCAAGAGCATGAAGCCTATCCGCTCTCAACAACCCACTACGCTTAGCCAGCCCGGGGGCGACTGGTTTCAGGCCCTCTCCTTCGATCCCCGGCAGTTGCCAGCGCTCGAACAGGCAGAACTGGTAACGGAACAACCGGAGATCGAAAAGCATAAAGGAGACCGGCGCCTGGCACAAATTTCTCTGCTGCCTTACCTGGGAACCAACCTGGGCCGCAGCGACGAAATTACCAACAATCTATCAATTAATCTGCTGTGGGGGGCCAACGGCGGAGTAGACGGGCTGGAGCTTGGACTGTTCTATAATAAGGTGGCCAATAATGTCCATGGCCTGCAGATAGCCGGGCTGGGCAGCCGGGTTGGGGGAAATGTCAATGGGACGCAAGTGGGAGGCCTGTTCAATATAGGAAAGGGCGAAGTGCATGGCCTACAGGCCTCCGGGCTTTTCAATGTATCTGGCCAAGGCGGCCATGCCGTGCAGGGGGCTGGGTTATTTAACGTCAGTTATGGCGACTATACAGGCGTGCAGGCCTCTGGCCTATTCAATGCAGCCTCGGGCTGCATAGAGGGGCTGCAAGTAGCCAGCATTTTCAACCGCAGCGCAGGCAAAACCCGCTCGCAGGTAGCTGGCATCTTTAATATTGCTGGGCATGTTGAAGGCGGGCAGGTGAGCGCCGTGCTCAATGCTGCCGGACGGGTCGATGGCTTTCAGGTGGGGCTCATCAATGTGGCGGATACCGTGAGCGGCCTGCCGCTCGGCCTGCTGAATATCGTCAAGAATGGCTACAACCGCTTCGAGCTGTCCGCTAACGATGCTCTTTTTATTAATGCGAGCTTGAAGCTGGGAGCTTACTCCTTTTACAATATATTTCACGCGGGGCTCCGCTGGGATCGGCTCAGCGCCGGAGAGCTGAGCGGGCAGGCTGGTACTGGTACATCCTTGAAAGAGGCGGCGGAGGAAACGGTCTACAGTTGGGGGCTTGGGTACGGTATCGGCACTACCATTCCGCTTGGGGCGAGGCTGTTGTTGAACGCCGAAGCAGTTGCTATACAAGTGAATGAGCGCGATACATGGGCAGAGGAACTCAACCTGCTGAACCAGCTTAGAGTAACACTGGATTACCACGGCCGAGATCGCCGTACTAGCTTGTTTGTGGGGCCAGTTTTCAACCTGCTCATCTCCCGTTTGGAAGATTCCGCAACCGGAGAGCGCGGTTCGCAGGTTATCCATCCGTCCTACAAACTGCTGGAACAGGACAGAGGACGCAGCCAACTGCTGGGGTGGATTGGCCTGCAGGGAGGCATAAGGTTCTGATATTCACACCATATTGGCCATTGAAATTTGAATTCACAGCTGCTGCAGGGTAAACAGGCAGCAGAGGGTGTATTGTGCCTGAATCAATATAATTACTATCCAAAAAATGAATTGCGATGAGAAAGATGATTGTACTGGCTGTGGCAATGAGCCTGGCCGCAGCGCTGACAGCGCAGCATGAGACCTTATTCAACAACGCCCGTGTAGTCGGTGGTTTTGGCGGGCCCATTGTAGAGATGGGGCTGGGCAATGATATGACTACCTCGGTAGGCGGCGGCGGTGGCGTTGTGATAGACAATTTTTTTATTGGCGGCTACGGGCTGGGAAGTATAGACTTTGAGCAGCTCGTAGAAGACGACCAAATCGACGAAATCGAGTTGGGCCACGGCGGATTTTGGCTGGGATATACCTTATCCCCCCACCGCATCATCCACCTGTACACGAGCGCCCGGCTCGGCTGGGGCGCTCTGGGCATTGATGTGTCCGGCAATTCGATCTTCCCGGATGACAGCGACAATGTGTTTGTTGTAACGCCGGAAATTGGGCTGGAATTGAACGTTACCAAGTGGTTTCGGGTGGCTGGCACTGTAGGCTACCGCCACCTTGACGGTGTGAACGAAAGCCGCGGCTACGATTCAGACGACTTCAACGGCGCTCTGGCGAACTTGACCTTCCGTTTCGGATGGTTTGGGTGGGATAGAGACTAAGAAGTTACACGATTTTCATTAACGAAATAACACCAAAGCATGAAAACAATCCAAATTTTTGCAGGCTTAGCCGGAGCACTACTGCTGAGCGGCTGTTTCATTGACATTGATGATGATGATGGCATCACCATTGGTTGCCTGAACGCTGATGGCCCGTATGTCAGCCGCAGCCTGGCGCTGCCGGAATTTACTGGCATCCGCAATGCTACTTCCGCGGAGGTATTCCTGCAGCAGGGCAGCGAACAGGAGGTTGTCGTAGAGGGCAAGGAGGATGTTATTGGAGAAATTGAGCGGGATATCAACGGGGATGGTGTCTGGCATATTGAGTTTGACCGCTGTGTGCGCGATGTAGACGAACTAACTTTCTTTATCACGATGCCCACGATACGCAGCCTGCGTATCGATGGGGCCGGCGACCTTAAGGGGGAAAACCTGTTTTTAGTAGAAGATTTAGAGTTGGAAATTGACGGCAGCGGCGATTTGGACATCGCGCTTGAGGCGGATGATCTCAATGCCGATATGGACGGCTCGGGCGATATCCTCTTGGAAGGGACAGCCGATAAGGCCTTGTACCGGATGGATGGCTCAGGCGATGTTCGGGCTTATGGCTTGACAACCCAGGCTGCCGATGTAGACATCGATGGCAGCGGCAATGTGTGGGTGAGGGTCGAGAATTTCCTAAAAGTGACTATTGACGGCAGCGGAGATGTGTACTACAAAGGCGAGCCTGAGCTAGAAGTAGAGATTAGGGGCTCGGGCGATGTGATCGACGATAATTAAGTTAGCTGATTGAGGGCAGGAGCGCCGGAATCAGCGCTCCTGCCGGTCATTCAGCTCTTAGTAGCCTCAGCGCTTAGAGCTGCCTCCTTGGTGGAGTTTTCTGCCGGCACCTCTTGCCCGGCTGCTTTAGCGTAGACGGACTTATCCAGTACGAGGTTGGGGCTGCCGAACAGGATTTTCCACCACGCTTTAGGGGAACGGTAAGTCTTCAGGTCTTTGACGATATCTACGGCTTCGTGGAATACCAGGTATACCGGATTGTAGGAATTTACTGGCTTGAGGATACCGTAATCGGGCGTTTCTTCTTCTGGCTGGAACGTACCGAAGATACGGTCCCAGATAATGAGCGTGGAGCCGTAGTTTTTGTCCAGGTACTTGGCATTGGTAGCGTGGTGTACCCGATGGTGAGAAGGTGTTGTGAAAATGAATTCAATTGGGCGCGGGAGCTTACGGATGAGCTCTGTGTGCAGCCAGAATTGGTACAGCACCTCGATCTGATGCACTATGAAAAACACCAAGGGGTGAAAACCCATCAGGGCAACCGGCAGGAAGAAGATGATTTTCAGCTGCTGTATCCAGGACAGCCGGAAGGAGACCGTAAAGTTATACTGCTCGGAGGAGTGATGGGTGACGTGCGTCGCCCACCAGAACCGCTGCTCGTGGGCTACCCGATGTGCCCAGTACCGGCAGAAATCCAGTACGATCAGGCAAAGCGGGAAGGACCACCAGGCAGCCGGAATGCTCCAGGGTACCATGTTGTAAAAAAGCAGAATTATGGAGAAGGTAGCCACCTTAGTCAGCGCTGAAGAAATGATGTTGCCAATGCCTACAGCAGTAGCTGCCCAGGCGTCTTTGGTGTCGTAATCCTTGCTCAGCTTGCGTATGCGGATGAAATACTCTGCTAGTACCAACGCAAACATGATTGGAGCGGCGTAAATGATGATCGGGGGCAGGTCCATAGCAAATACCTGCTCCAGCGTAAGCTTTGTTTTTTCCATACGGAGATAAATTGATTTAGTTTGATGACTGGTTGAGGGGTCAAAATAGTGGTTGTACTGGGGCAGTAAGGTGGTAGGGCTTGTGGGCTGCCAGCAGTTGAAACGAGCTTCGAAGTTTTCCGCTTTAGGAAAACCGGCTTGTTGCTAGAGCCCTTTGTAATCCAACAAATGCAAAAAAACAAAACATAAAAAGAAAACCGGCAGGATTAAATGCTTTTTTACGGTCAAAATCGCAGATAAGTATGATTTTCAAGCAACTCCGGAGCAATAAAGCGGACTTTATAAGAAAATCCTGGGCGCTCATCTAATATAATTGCAGTTCCTCGAAGGAGCTAGCACTTTTACCACCATAAGCACAACAGCTCGAGTGGCACTTATGTGCAACCAAAGCAGAAAATAATCGTCTTGTTGAAAATCCATCCTCGGATGTGGTTCGTAAGCAACAACGATTACGACAAGTATTGAAATCACCACGACAACTAAAAAAGAAAATGAAAAACTTAATCACCATCACCTTCGCAGCCTTTTTGATGCTGCCTTCTGCCCTTAGGGCTGGCATTCCATCCCTATTCGATGTTTTCCACCACAGCGACCTGCTGCAGCTGGAGTTGGAATACGATATGGAAGAGATGTACGACAAAGTAAAAACCAATGAAGAGTACCCAGCTGTTTTCCGTTTTAAGGACAAAAGCGGCCAATGGGTAGAGCTGATGAGCGAACTGCGGGCGCGGGGCCGTTTCCGCCGCCGCACCTGTGACTTTCCGCCGCTGCGCATCGATTTCTCTAAGAAAGATCTGCGCGCTCGGGGGCTGCTCGATTTTGACGACTTGAAATTGGTCACCCACTGTATGGAAGGAAAAGCAGGCCGGGAAGCCGTTCTTCGGGAGTATTTGGCCTACAAAATGTACAATCGGCTGAGCGAAAAGTCGCTGCGTGCCCAACTCGTAGAGGTAACTTACAAGGACACAGAAAGCAGGCGCAGTATTACTTCGTACGGAATTTTGCTGGAAGATGTGGATGAACTCGCCGCCCGGCTCGGCAGCAAAGAATGCGATGAGTGCTTCGGTATGGCCGCTGCAGACTTTCAGCAGGACAACTTGCGCACCCACGCCATGTTCCAGTACATGATAGGAAACGCTGATTGGTCCATACCTCAGATGCGCAACATCAAAATCATGAAGCCGATCGATGGCACCGCCTCTTGGGTCACACCCTATGACTTTGATTTTTCCGGCGTAGTGATGGCAGAGTACGCCATACCAAACAGTTCGAAGGGGCAGCAAGCCGTCGGCGACCGGGTTTACCTGGGCTCAGAGCGCAGCAACAGAGAACTGCAGGCTACGGTAGAGCACTTCCAGTCTAAGCGCCAGGAACTGCTGTCGCTGATTGAAAACTTCGAGCTGCTCAACAAGCGCTCCCGCAGGGAAGTCAAAGCATACATACAGGGCTTTTACGAGTCGCTCGAGGGGGGCATTATCTGCGAGCAAATGGCGAGCAGCGGCTGCCCTACCAGCACCGCTAGTAAGTGACCTTAGAGGTATTCCACAAACCGCTACCACCCGATTGAAAAGGCGCTGAGGATCCAACCCCACAGCGCCTTTTTGCTTTTCAGAACCAGCCTCCGCCTAAGCCTCGGAAGGGCCAGGGAATCCCCAAGAGGATAAGCAACAACCCAATCAAGTAGAAGACGAAAACCGCTCGGCCGGCAGCCGTATCGGCACTTTTGCGCTTGGCCCGGCTGTAACCGATGGTGATCAGCGCGATGGCTATGATCATGGTGCTTAAGTGCTCCACCGTATAGAAGCGAGTAATGGCATTCTTCATAAAGCCTTCCTGGAAGCTTACGAGCGGGCTGATGAAGTACAGTATGAGCCCCAGCACCAGCTGAAGGTGCGTGACGATCAAGCCAATAAGGGCAGGCGCTTTCTTGTAGCTTCCGCCCCTTTTCCAGGCCTGGAA